>NZ_JAWSTH010000020.1:0-74083 GCF_033542075.1 Conexibacter stalactiti | reverse complement strand
GCCGCGGGCCGGAGCGCCGTTCGCGTCGGCTGCGGCATGCGCGGTCCGGCGCGCGCGGCCACCGGCCCGACCTGCCCGCGACGGTGCGGGCGTCGCTGCGCCATGGCGGTGAGCCGCTCGAGCGGCGCTGGCGCGCCCCGGCGCGCGCCCCGCGGCCGCTCGTGCTCGTGCTCGACGTCTCAGGCTCGATGGCGCCGTACGCGCACCTTCTGCTCGCCTACGCGCAGGCGGCCGTCACCGCGCGCCGGCGGGTCGAGGCGTTCCTGCTCGGCACGCGGCTGACACGCGTCACCCGCGAGCTGCGCTCCAAGGACGTCGACGGCGCGTTGGAGCGCGCGACCCGCGCCGCGCCCGACTTCGGCGGCGGCACGCGGATCGGCGCCGGGATCGGCGCGCTCAACCGCGGTCACGGCCGGCGGCTCGGCCGCGGCGCGGTGATCGTGATCCTGTCCGACGGGTGGGACCGCGGCGACCCGGCCGAGCTGGCGGCCGAGCTGGCGCGCCTGCGCCGCTCCGCCCACCGGCTGGTGTGGCTCAACCCGTTGAAGGCGCGGCCCGGCTACGAGCCGCTCGCGCGCGGGATGGCGGCGGCGCTCCCGCACGTCGACGAGTTCCTCGAGGGGCACTCGCTCGGCTCGCTGGAAGCGCTCGCCGAGCTGCTGGAGGGACCCCTGTCGCGTTGACGAGGAGAGGAGGAGGGCGATGAGACTCGAGCAGTCGTTCACCGTCGCCGCGCCGGCCGACGAGGTCTGGCGGGCGCTGATCGACGTGCAGCGCGTCGCGCCGTGCCTGCCGGGCGCCGAGCTGACCGACGCCGGGGAGGAGGGTGTCTACAGAGGCGTCTTCACGATCAAGCTCGGCCCGACGACGGTCGTCTACGCCGGGACGTTGAGAATGGAGCAGATCGACGAAGCGGCGCGCAGGGCGGTGATGGCGGCGCGCGGCACCGACCGGCGCGGGCAGGGCGGTGCGACGGCGACGATCGCCTCGACGGTGCGCGCCGACGGCGACGCGACGGCGGTCGACGTCGCGACCGACTTCGCGATCACCGGCCGGCTCGCGCGCTTCGGCCGCGGCGGCATGATCGAGGACGTCTCCAGACGGCTCCTCGGCGAGTTCGCCACCTGCCTGCAGGCGAGACTGCAGGCGCCCGCCGAGCCCGCCGAGCCCGCCGAGCCCGCCGAGCGAGCCGCGCCCGCCGAGTCCACCGAGCCGGCCGCCCCCGCGAGACCGCTCGACGCGGGCCGGCTCGGCCGGCAGGTGCTGTGGGAGCGGCTGCGGACGTGGTGGGCGAGCCTCGGCCGGCGCCTGCGCGGACGCGGGCGGACGAGATGACCGACGTGCTCGACACCGTCGCCCGATGGAGCGGGCGCGGCGACCGCGTCGCGTGGGCGACGGTCGTCGGAGCGAAGCGGTCGGCCCCGCAGCCGGTCGGGACGAAGATGGCGGTCAACGACCGCGGCGAGGTCGCCGGAGCGGTCTCCGGCGGCTGCGTCGAGGGGGCGGTCGTCGAGGTCGCCGAGTCGATCCTCGCGGGCGGCGCACCGCGGCTGCTGCACTACGGCATCGCCGACGCGGAGGCGTGGGACGTCGGGCTGCCGTGCGGCGGCGAGATCTCCGTCTGGGCCGAGGACCACGGCGCCACGCCGCAGCAGGCGCGCTTCGTCGAGCTCGCCCGCGGCGGTGCGCGCGTCGCGCTCGTGACCGCGATCGAGGGAGCGCGGCCGGGCGCGAAGCTGCTCGTCGGCGTCGGCGGCGCGCTCGGCGGAACGCTCGGCGACGAGCAGCTCGACGCCGCCGCGCTCGCGCTGGCGCGTGAGGCCCTGTGGTCGGAGCGCTGCGGGCTGCACGAGGCGGCGGGAGCCACGCTCTTCGTCGACGTCGCGGCGCCGCCGCCGCGGCTGGTGATCGTCGGCGCGGTCGACTTCGCCGCGCAGCTGTCGGCGGTCGCGCGGCTGGCCGGCTGGCGGCCGTTCGTGATCGACCCGCGCGGCCGCTTCGCGACGCAGCAGCGCTTCCCCGCCGCCGAGCGCGTGCTCGTCGCGTGGCCGCAGGAGGCGTTCGCCGAGCTGGCGCCGCTCGATCCCGCGACCGCGATCGCGATCCTCACGCACGACCCGAAGCTCGACGACGCGGCGCTGCTCGCCGCGCTCGCGTCGCCGGCCGGCTACATCGGCGCGATGGGCAGCCGCCGCGCCCAGGCGAGACGGCGCGAGCGCCTGCGCGCGGCCGGCGTCGAGGAGCGCCAGCTGGAGCGGATCGCGGCGCCGATCGGACTCGACCTCGGCGCGCTGACGGCGGCCGAGACGGCGCTCTCGATCATGGGCGAGATCGTCGCGCTGCGCCACGACCGCGAGGGTGGCCGGCTCGTCCACGCCGGCGGCCGCATCCATGACGCGGTCGCGACCTGAGCCGCGGCGGAGGCCCGTCGCACGGGTCGCGCGCGGCGGGGCCGTCGGCGTTCGCGCCGCAGGTCCCGCCGCCACGTCTCTAGACTGCGCAGCCCATGCCGATGACCTCCGACGAGATCCGCGAGACGTACCTGTCGTTCTTCGAGGCGCGCGGTCACCAGCGCCTGCGCTCGGCGCCGCTGGTGCCGACGACGCACGACCCGTCCGTGCTCCTGACGACCGCGGGGATGCACCCGCTGAAGCCGTACTTCCAGGGGATCGAGCAGCCGCCGCACACGCGTCTGACCTCGTGCCAGAAGTGCTTCCGCGCGACCGACATCGAGAACGTCGGCAACACGCTGCGGCATCTGACGTTCTTCGAGATGCTCGGCAACTTCTCGATCGGCGACTACTTCAAGGAAGAGGTCATCGGCTTCGCCTGGGAGCTGGCCACCAGAGGGTTCGGCTTCAGAGAAGAGGACGTCTGGGTGACGGTCTTCGGCGGCGACGAGGAGCTGGGCCTCGGCGCTGACGAGGAGGCGATCGAGCTGTGGCTGAAGGCCGGCGTCCCGCGCGAGCGGATCGTCGAGTGCCCGCGCTCGGAGAACTTCTGGCAGGCCGGCCCGACCGGTCCGTGCGGCCCCTGCTCGGAGCTGTACCTCGACCGCGGGCTGGAGTTCGGCAAGGAGGACGACCTCCCGGGCGGCGAGAACGAGCGCTTCCTGGAGTTCTGGAACCTCGTCTTCATGCAGTTCGACCAGAACCCGGTCAACACGCTCACGCCGCTGCCGGCGAAGAACATCGACACCGGCCTCGGCCTCAACCGCTTCGCCGCGATCCTGCAGGGCAAGGAGTCGGTCTTCGAGACCGACCAGTTCTGGCCGCTGATCGAGCTCGGCCAGGAGCTGTCGGGCCGCACCTACGGTCAGGACGAGGAGACGACGCGGGCGCTGCGGATCCTCGCCGACCACTCGCGCGCGATGACCTTCCTCGTCGCCGACGGCGTCGTGCCCTCCAACGAGGACCGCGGCTACATCCTCCGCCGCGTGATGCGGCGCGCGATCCAGCACGGTCGCCGGATTGGGATCGAGCCCGGCTTCCTGCCCAAGTTCGCCGCGCGCGTCGAGCAGATCATGGGCGCCGCGTACCCGGAGATCGTCGAGCAGAGAGAGGCGATCCGGAAGTGGCTGGTCGCCGAGGAGGAGGGCTTCGGCCGCACGCTGGAGCAGGGCACGCGCCTGCTCGACGACCTGGTCGCCCAAGCGAAGGCGCAAAACGAAGAGGGTCTCGGCGCCGACGACGTCTTCCGCCTGCACGACACCTTCGGCTTCCCGATCGACATCACGCGTGAGATCGCGGCCGAGCACGACCTCGGCGTCGACGAGTCCGGCTTCGAGGCGCTGATGGATCAGCAGCGGGCCAACTCGCGCGCCGGCGGCGGCCGCTCGGGTGGCGGCCAGGACCACCTGCGCCACCGCGCGCAGGAGCTGGCCGGCGCCTCCGCCTTCACGAGCGAGTTCACCGGCTACACGACGACCGAGCAGGCGACGACCGTCGGCGCGCTCGAAGCCGAGACCGACGGCCGCGTGCTCGTCAAGCTGGTCGAGTCGCCGTTCTACGCGGCCGGCGGCGGCCAGGTCTCCGACAGCGGCTGGGTGCAGTGCGAGGACGGCGACTGCAGAGCGCGCGTCGTCGACGTGCTGCGCGTCGCCGGCGGCGCCGATCAGGTCGTCGTCGTCGAGCCCGAGCAGGGGACGCTGAAGCCCGGCGAGCACGTCCACGCGGTCGTCGACCGCGACGCGCGCCACGCGACCGAGGCCAACCACACCGCCACGCACCTGCTGCACGCGGCGCTGCGCAGACGCCTCGGCGACCACGTCCGCCAGGCCGGTTCGGCCGTCCAGCCGGACAAGCTGCGCTTCGACTTCACGCACGGCCAGGCGCTCTCGCCCGACGAGCTGCGCGACGTCGAGGACGAGGTCAACGCGAAGGTGCTGGCGAACCTGCCGGTGCGCGCGCTGACAACGACGCTCGACGAGGCGAAGGGCCTCGGCGCGATGGCGCTCTTCGGCGAGAAGTACGGCGACGTCGTGCGGATGGTCGAGGTCGGCGACGGCAGCTTCTCGCGCGAGCTGTGCGGTGGCACGCACGTCCGCTCGACCGCCGAGATCGGGCTCTTCCGTGTCCTCGCGGAGACCTCCAGCGCCGCCAACGTGCGCCGCATCGAGGCGATCACCGGCCCCGCCGCCGTGACGCTGCTGCGCGAGCACGACACGGCGCTGCGCGAGGCCGCGACGGCGCTGCGCGCGACGCCGGAGCAGGTCCCGGTCGAGGTCGGCAAGCTGCGCGGCCGCATCAAGGAGCTGGAGAAGGCCGCCAAGCAGGGCGGCGGCGCCGGCAGCGCGCTCGACCTCGACGCGCTCGTCGCGAGCGCGACCGAGCACGACGGCGGCGCGCGCGTGCTGACCGCCGTGATCGAGACCAGCGACCCGAAGGCGCTGCCCGACGTGGCGGATCGCGTCAAGGGCAAGCTCGGCGACGCCGCGATCGTGCTCGGCGCGGTCGCCGACGGCAGAGTCCACTTCGTCGCGACGGTCGCCCCGGCGCTCGTCGAGCGCGGCGTCAGAGCCGGCGCGATCGTCAAGATCGCGGCCGAGCTGACCGGCGGCGGCGGTGGCGGACGCGACACGATGGCGCGCGCGGGCGGCCGCGATCCCGAGAAGCTGACGGAGGCGATCGACGCCGCCCGGACGGCGATCGAGAGCGCACTCGCCGGCTGATGGGCGGCTCGGCGGTGAACCGGGCCGCGGCGTCGTCCGCTGTCCGCGTAATCTGATGCGGGTGCTTGCGCTCGACTACGGCAGCGCCCGCTGCGGCTGCGCGCTCAGCGACCCGACCGGCACGCTCGCGACCCCGATCGCGCACGTCGAACGGCCCGGCACCCGCAAGGGGATGGCGCGGCTGGCGGCGCTCGTGCGCGAGCGCGAGGTCGAGAGGGTCGTGCTGGGCCTGCCGCTCGGCCTCTCCGGCGCCGACACCGCGCAGACCGTCGAGGTGCGCGAGTTCGCCGCCAGACTGAGCGGCGTGCTCGGCGAGGCGATCCCGATCGACCTCTACGACGAACGCTTCACGACCGTGATCGCGGCCAGCGTCGGCGGGCGCGAGAGCGAGGACTCGCGCGCCGCGGCAGTGCTGCTGGAGGGATGGCTGGCGCGCAACCGCGCGCTCTTCGAGGAGGACGAGCGATGAGCCCGCGCGGTGGCGGCGACCGAACCCCTGAGCAGCGCGAGGCGGCACGCCGCGATCGCGAACGGCGCCGCCTCGAGCGCGCCGGCGAGCCGATCCCCGACCATCTGCTGGAGCCGCACGAGCGCGCGGCGGCCGAGCCGGAGCCGCCCGCCGCGCCGCCGCCGGCCTCCGAGCCCGAGCCGGTCTTCTTCGACGCGCCGGCCGCGGCCGAGCCGCCGCCCGCCGCACACGAGCCCTTCTTCGACGAGCCGGCGCCGCCGCCGCACGAGCCCGAGCCGCCGCGCGCCGAGCCCGCCTCGCCGCGGCCCGCGGCGCACGAGCCGCTGCAGGAGACGCAGCAGTGGGACGTGACGGAGGCGTGGAACGACGACGCGCCGTCGCGCGCGCCGGAGCCGCCCGTGCCAGGTCTCGAGCCGCCAGCGCCCGATCCCGACGCGACCCAGTTGCACGAGACCGTCCCCGATGTCCCGTCGTTCCCGTCGCAGCCGGCTGACCCGGCCGCGCCCGCGACCGGCGAGCACGAGGAGCCGCTCGGCACCAGACGCGTCAGCCGCGCCCACCTGCCGAACATCCACCGCCCGCAGCGCGGCGGCAAGAAGCAGCGCGGCGACGTGCCGAAGGGCCGCGGCGTGCGCGTCAAGCGGCCCGGCGAGGTGATGGCCGGCTCACGCAAGCGCCGCTCCGCCGGCCCGCGGATCGTCGCCGGCGTCGCGGTCGTGCTGGTGCTCGCGCTGCTGTGGTTCGTCAACGGGATCTTCCAGCCGTTCGGCGGCGGCGACGGCTCCGGCAGAGTCGTCGTGAGAATCCCCGAGGGCGCCAGCGCCGGCGACATCGCCTCGCTGCTGGAGGAGAGAGGCGTCATCTCCTCGAGCTTCTTCTTCGGCCTGCGCGCCTCGATCTCCGGCGAGCGCTCCAACCTCAAGTCGGGCACCTACACGCTCAGAAGAGAGATGGGCAACAGCGCCGCGATCGACGAGCTGACGAAGACCGAAGAGGTCAGAGCGGTCCCGGTCGTGCAGGTCTCGATACCGGAGGGCCGCAGCCGCCGCGAGACGGTGGCGATCGCCAGAAGAGCCGGCCTCAGAGGCAACTACCTCGTCGCCTCGCGCAGATCGAGCGCGCTCAACCCGGTCAGATACGGCGCGCCGAGAGACGCGACGCTGGAGGGTTTCCTGTTTCCGGCGACCTACGAGCTGAACCGCGGCGCGAGAGTGCAGAGACTGGTCGCCGACCAGCTGAGAGCATTCAGACAGAACTTCGCCACGATCGACCTCGGCTACGCCAGAAGCAAGAGACTGACCGCCTTCGACGTGCTGACGATCGCCTCGATGGTCGAGCGCGAGGTGAGCGTCCCGAGCGAGCGCCCGCTCGTCGCCGCGGTGATCTACAACCGCCTGCGCGACGGCATCCCGCTCGGCATCGACGCGACGCTGCGGTACGAGCAGAACGACTGGATCAACCCGCTCAAGCAGTCCGTGCTCGACGCCGACACGCCGTACAACACGCGCACGAAGCAGGGCCTGCCGCCGGGACCGATCGGCAGCCCGGGGCTCGCCTCGATCAGAGCGGCGGCGCGGCCGGCGAACAGCAGAGCGCTGTACTACGTCGTCAGACCCGGAACCTGCGGCGAGCACGCCTTCTCCGACAGCTTCGAGGAGTTCCAGCAGGACGTCGCCGCCTACAACCAGGCGCGCGAGGCGGCCGGCGGCAGATCGCCGACGAGATGCTGAGCACGGTGGCGCCGGTCTGCGGACCGGGGCCCGCGGCGGCGCGCCGCGGAGGCCGCCGCTGATGCCGCGCTGCGGCGTGCTCGGCTGGCCGGTGCGCCACAGCCGCTCGCCGGCGATGCACGAGGCGGCATACGCCGCGCTCGGGCTGGAGGGGTGGAGCTACCAGCTGCTGCCGGTCCTGCCGGATCTGTTCGCGGAGACCGTCCGCGCGCTGCCCGGCGCCGGCTTCGGCGGCGCCAACGTGACGATCCCGCACAAGCACGCCGCGCTGGCGCTGGCCGACGACGCGACCGCGAGCGCCCGCGCGATCGGCGCCGCCAACACGCTGACGTTCTCCGCGGACGGGACGATCCACGCGGACAACACGGACGCCCCCGCGATCGTCGACGCGCTGCCGTTCGACGCCGCCGGCGCGCGGGTGCTGCTGTTGGGCGCGGGCGGGACGGCGCGCGCGGCGCTGTGGGCGCTGCTCGACGCAGGCGCCGCCGACGTCGCGGTCTGGAACCGCACCCGCGCACGTGCCGAGCAGCTGACCGCCGAGCTGGGCGGGCGCGTCGTCGACGACGCGGTCGAGGCCGACCTGCTCGTCAACACTACGGCCGCCGGCCTGGAGGCGGGGGAGGACCAGTTCGACCAGCTCCCGCTCGCGCGCGAGGCGGTCGCCGGCTACCGCTGCGTCGTCGACCTCGTCTACGGCGCGGGCGCGACCGACCTCGTCGCCGCCGCGACCGCGGCCGGCGTCGCGACCGTCGACGGCCTCGAGATCCTCGTGCGCCAAGGCGCCCGCAGCTTCGAGCGCTGGACCGGTCAGGCCCCGCCGCTCGACGTGATGCGATCAGCCGCGCGCGGCTGATCGCGCGGCAGCGCCCGCGCAGCCTCGTCGAGCGCCCGTTCGGTGACCGTGATCTCCGCGACGATCCGCTCGCGCTCGGCGCGGTCGCTCGACTGCTCGGCGAGGCGGGCGTGGAGGCGGTCGAGCCGCGCGCGCAGGTTGGCCGGCGCGTCGAGGTCGAGCTCGTAGACGCCGGAGTCGGGCGTGCGACGGACGACCGGCGAGCGTGAGATCTGGGTCAGGAAGACGGCCAGCGGATCCTTGCCGGCGACGCGGTGGCCGGCTTCTTCGAGCGCGCGGAACCACTCCTTGTAGTGGATCGGCGTCTCGGCGCCGGTCGGCCGCGCCAGCAGCACCGCGATCGCCGCGGAGCGGATCGCCGCGCCCTTGAGTCCGTCGGCGGCGCCGGGCGCGCCGCGGGCCGGCAGCGGGTGGACGTTGGCCGCCTCCGGGACGAGCCGGTCGATCAGCTCCAGCCGCTCCTCGACGTCGGCGAGCTGCTGCTCAACGGTCGCCAGCGCCTGGGCCGCCGCGTCGCGTCTCCTCGTCAGCTTGTCGCGTTCGCGCAGCAGCGCCATCCGCTCGGCGCCGGCGGCGCGGGCGAGGCGGGAGGAGCTGCTGCGAGCGGAGGACGACGGCACGGCTCCATTCCTACCGGCTCGCCCGTCGCGCGCGCCGGCCGACCCTGTTCACAACTCCTACACGAGCCTCGTCTACGCGCCGATCCGTGTGCACTGGCGCACGTTCGGCTGTGCACAACCTGTCGAGAACTGCCGCGCTGTGCCCAAATAGCGGGGAAATCGCCGCGACACACACTGTTGACAACTCCTACGGCCAGTGGCAGAAGGCCGTTCCGTCCGACCCGCAAGCGATCCTGCAACCGCTACGTTGCCGCCTGAAGGAGCGCTACAAGCCATGTCGTATGAAGAGGACCCCGAATTCCCGCCCCCGCGCAGCGATGATTCACCGCTCGACCCCAGACAGCTGTTGAAGGACATCGACGCGCTCGTCGCCGCCGGGCTGGTGGTGCCGGTGCGGGACCGCAGCGGCGAGGTGCGGGTCACGCCGACCGCCCCGCTCGACATCGAGGAGACGCTGCGCGCGTCCTGACGGCGCGGGCCCGGGCGTGCGGGCGCCCGAACCCGCGCCGGGCGTCAGCCGACCGTCAGCGTTCCTTCCATACCTTGCTGACGGTGGTCGCCGACCGGGCAATAGAAGGTGTAGGTGCCCGGTCTCAGGTTCGCGGTGACGTCGGCCGTCTCGGTGCCGGGCTGGATCGTCGGCGACTCCTCCTCGACACCCTGCCCCTCGATCTCGACGGCGTGGGGAAGCTGGTTCCCGCTCGGGTTGGAGAGCACGATCGTGACGTCGCCCGGGCTCGCTCTCAGCGCTCTTCTGCTGAAGGAGAGCCCGCCCTCGGTCTCTTCGGCGTCGAGCGCCAGCCGCGAGCTGGCGCTGCCCTGGGGTGCGGTCTCCGTCGTCGCCGGAGCGGCGGCGCCGGTCGCGCTCGTCTCCGTCGTGGAGCTGTCGTCGTCATCGCCGCAGGCGGCCAGCGCGATGGCGGCGGCCGACAGCGCCACGGCGACGGTCAGGCGGCGGATCGGCGGGCGGTGCACTCCCATGGACGTCCTCCGTTCTGTTGATGGGCCTCGACTCGGAGGACTCCGCTCGCGCGCGATCCTTCCCGGCCGCTCCAAGGTCCGCTAGACTTCCATCTCAAAGCGAAGTCTTGACGACCTGAGGTCCCCCGATGAGCGCGCTCGCAGACATCCCGCACCCGGAGACACTCCGCGACAAGGCGGAGCACGTGCGCACGCTGATCGCGCCGATACGGGCCCAGGGGGTCCCGGCGCCAGCCGACCTCGCCGCCGCGCGCGCCGAGCGCCAGCGCCGCTACGACGTGATTGAGGACTCGATCCTCGACCTCTCCGGCGCGCTCCCGCAGGGGACCGAGGACTACGACGCGCGCAAGCTGTTCGAGTTCCTCGTCGGGCTGCGGCGCGCGATCGCCGCCGACACCGAGGTCACCGACCCCGGCGGCGAGATCGAGCTGATCGGGCTGATGATGCGCGACGTGCTCGCGCGGATCGAGCGGCGCCTGCTGCACGACGAGCTGGACGACCCGCGCGCCGCCGTCGACTTCGTCTTCTCCACGCTCGAACGGGTCCCCGCGAGCGACCTCGCGCGGCTGCTCGGCGTCTCGACGAAGACGATCGGGGCCTGGCGGGCCGGCAGGCCGGTCACGCGCAACGGCGAGCGCGCGGTGGTGCTCGCGCAGCTGATCAGCTACCTGCGCCCCTCGCTGACCCCACTGGGGATCGCGCTGTGGTTCGACGCCGAGCGCGACCAGCTCGACGGCCGCACGCCGCTGCAGATGCTCGAGCGCGGCGTCGCGAGCGCCCACGCCCCGCTGGTGGCGCTGGCGCGGGGATCGCGTGGCCAGCTGGCGGGTTGAGCCCTCGGCTCCGCGCGCCGGAGCCCGGCGATGAGCCCCACCTGGAAGAGCGAGCCCCAGCGCGTCGCGGGCGAGTGGCACTGCTTCCGGCAGGTCGCGCCCGACTGGCCGCCGCTCTACCACGCCGCCGGCGAGCCCTCACCGTCGCAGCGCTCGGCGCGCTGGCACCGCCTCGGCGAGGGCTACGCGCAGTACCTCGCCCTGGAGCCGCTCGGCGCGTGGGCTGAGCTGGTCCGCTTCGAGCGGATCCGCGGCGGCACGCGCGCGGCCCAGTACCGCCGCAGGCTGTGGCTCGTGTTCGTGCGCGAGCAGGAGATCGCCGACCTCTCGACCTTCGAGCGCTGGGCCGACTGCGGGCTGGACCCGCGCGCCGCGGTCGGTGACCACGGCGCCTGCCAGGCGGTCGCCGACGACCTTCGCGCCGCCGGCTATCGCGGCGTGCTGTCGCCGTCGGCCGCGCTCGACGGCGCGACCAACCTGACGCTCTTCGGCGCCCGCTACGAGAAGGTCCTGCTGGGTGGGCTGGAGCGGTGGGAGAACCCCAACCCCGATCTGCGCCTGGCCTGCAGCCTCGCCGCCGAGGGGACGCCGCCCGAGCAGCTGATCGTCGAGACGACCTTCGCCGACATGCCGCACGACGGCTACCGCGCGTGGCTGCGGGCCGAGGGCCTGCGCGCCCCGCGCGGGGTGCCGTAGGGAAGCGGCTCAGCGAAAGCGCCGCAGCCGCAGCGCGTTGGCGACGACCGAGACGCTGGAGAAGGCCATCGCGGCGCCCGCCAGCAGCGGGTTGAGCAGACCGGCGGCGGCGAGCGGCAGCGCCGCGACGTTGTAGCCGAAGGCCCAGCCGAGGTTCTGCTTGATCGTCCGCAGCGTCGCGCGCGAGAGCCGGATCGCGTCGGCGGCGGCGCGCAGGTCACCGCTGACGAGCGTCAGGTCCGACGCCTCGATCGCGACGTCCGTGCCGGTCCCGATCGCGAGGCCGAGATCGGCCTGCGCCAGCGCCGGTGCGTCGTTGACGCCGTCGCCGACCATCGCCACGACGCGGCCCTCGGACTGCAGCCGCCGCACGACGTCGGCCTTGTCGGCCGGCAGCACCTCGGCGATCACGTCCTCGGGCGCGATCCCGACCTCGGCGGCGACCGCCGCGGCCGTCGCGGCGTTGTCTCCGGTCAGCAGCAGCGGCCGCAGCCCGAGCGCCTTCAGCGACGCGATCGCCTCCGCCGAGGAGGGCTTGACGGTGTCGGCGACCGCCAGCAGCGCCCGCACCTCGCCGTCCCAGGCGACGAGCACGGCGGTGCGTCCGGCCGCCTCGGCCTCCGCGCGGGCGCGTTCGAGCGACGACGGCAGCGAAAGGCTCCACTCGCGCATCAGCGCCGGGCGCCCGACGAGCGCGGCGTGGCCGTCGACGACGCCCTCGACGCCGAGCCCCTCGCGGTTCGCGAACGACTCGACCGGGGGGAGGGCGGTCGCGGCAGCTCCGCCGCCCGCGCCCGCGCCCGCGCCAAGCGCGCCCGACGAGCCCGCCGCGACCCGCTCGCGCGCCGCCGCCGCGATCGCCCGTGCGATCGGATGCTCGGAAGCGTCCTCCAAGGCGCCCGCGATCCGCAGCGCCTCGTCCTCGCCGACGCCGTCGACGACCGTCATCGAGGCGAGGCTCATCCGCCCGCTCGTGACGGTGCCGGTCTTGTCGAGCACGATCGTGTCGACGGCGCGCGTCGACTCCAGCACCTCCGGGCCCTTGATCAGCAGCCCGAGCTGCGCGCCGCGGCCGGTGCCGACCAGCAGCGCGGTCGGCGTCGCCAGTCCGAGCGCGCAGGGGCAGGCGATGATCAGCACCGCGACCGCGGCCGTGAAGGCGAAGGTCGCGCTCTCGCCGGCGCCGAGCCAGAAGCCGAGCGTCGCGACCGCGAGCGCGATCACGATCGGCACGAAGACGCCGGAGACGCGGTCGGCGAGCCGCTGCACGGGCGCCTTGCCCGACTGCGCGTCGCTGACCAGCCGCGCGATCTGCGCCAGCGCCGTGTCGGCGCCGACCTTCGTCGCGCGCACGACCAGGCGGCCGCCGGCGTTGACGGTCGCGCCCGCGACATCGTCGCCGGGCCGCTTCTCGACCGGGACCGACTCGCCCGTCAGCAGCGACTGGTCGACCGCCGAGGAGCCCTCCTCGACGACGCCGTCGGTCGCGACCTTCTCGCCCGGGCGCACGACGAAGCGGTCGCCGACGGCGAGCTGCTCGACCGGCACGCGCCGCTCCGAGCCATCGTCGCCGAGCAGCGCGACCTCCTTCGCGCCCAGCTCCAGCAGCGCTCTCAGCGCGGCGCCGGCGCGGCGCTTGGCGCGCGCCTCGAAGTAGCGGCCGGCGAGGATGAAGACCGTCACGACGGCGGCCGTCTCGAGGTAGATGTGCTCGCCCGCGTCGCCGGAGGAGTCGGGCCACAGGTCGAACGGCATTCTCATGCCGGTCATGCCGGCGTCGCCGAGGAAGAGCGCGTAGAGCGACCACAGCCAGGCGGCGAGCACGCCGACGGAGACGAGCGTGTCCATCGTCGCGGTCGCGTGCTTGGCGTTGAGCCAGGCGGCGCGGTGGAAGGGCCACGCGCCCCACACGACGACGGGCGAGGCGAGCGTCAGCGCCGCCCACTGCCAGTCGTCGAACTGGAGCGCGGGGATCATCGAGATCAGCAGCACCGGCAGCGACAGCGCTGCGCTGATCAGCAGACGCGTACGCAGCGCGGCGCTCTCGTCGCGCTCGTCGTCCGCGGCGGCGCCCGCGTCGGCGGCCGCGCGCGGCGGCGCCGGCAGTCTCGCCGCGTAGCCGGCGGCGGCGACGGTGTCGAGCAGCTGCTGCGGCGCGACCGTCGCGGGGTCGTAGTCGACCGTCGCCTTCTCGGTCGCGTAGTTGACGCTCGCGGCGACGCCGTCGAGCTTGTTCAGCTTGCGCTCGATCCGGTTGGCGCACGAGGCGCACGTCATCCCGCTGATCGGCAGCTCGACGTGCTCGGTCGGGGCGGCGGCGCTCATCGCGTCACCTCGCGTGTGAAGGCGACCGTCTCGACGCGGCCGGCGACCTTGTACTGCAGGTACAGCCGGTAGCGGCCGGCGGTCGGGAAGGTCGTCGCGAACGCCGGGCCGGCACCGGTCGGGTGGACGTGCAGGAAGGCGAGATCGCCCTCGCGCAGCGCGACGAGGTGACCGTCGGCGCCGAGGTAGGGCTCCAGCTCGACCGGCGCGCCGTCGCGCTCGATCGCGAAGCGCAGCGTCTGCTCGACGCCGGCGCGGGCCGGTTGCGGGGCGGTGGCGGCGGCCGCCGCGTCGTCGTCGCCGTGCGCGTGACCGGCGGCATCGCTGAGCGTGACGGCGTCGCCGCCGTCGGAGCGGGCGTGCGCCGTCGGAGCGGGCAGCGGCAGCAGGTCGGCGTCGCCGTCGACGCGCAGGTCGCTGGCGAGCGTCGCGGCCTCGCCGTCGCGGGCGAAGTCGGCGAAGAGGCGGTAGGAGCCGGCCTGCGGCAGCGTCAGGTCGGTCGACCAGGTGCCGTCGGCGGCCATCGCGGGGTGGAGGTGCTGGAAGCCGGTCAGGTCGCGCCGCACGACGATCAGGTGCAGGCGCCGCTCGTGCGCGAGGTCGAAGTCGCGCACCGTCGCGCCGTCGGCACCGACGATGCGGAATGCGAGCCGCTCGCGTACGCCGCGGCGCAGCTCAGGCGTCTCGACCACCAGCCGCAGCCCGTTCTCGGCGGAGGAGAGGCCGCGGACGGGGTCGGCGGCGCTCTGCGCGCCGTGGTCGTCGCCGTGGCCGGTGGCTCTCTGCTCGCCGTGCGCGTCGGCCGCGCTCGTCGAGGTGCCGCCGTGCGCGTCAGCCGCGTCGGTGGGCGCCTCGCCTCCGTGCCCACCCTCCGCGACGTGCGCGGGGGCCGGCGCGTCGTCGCGCTCGGGGTCGATCGCCGCGCCGGCGAGCGTCGCGACGCCGAACAGCGCCGCGAGCCCCGCGGCGAAGGCGGCGAGCTTCAGCGGGGCGCTCATGCGACCGTCACCGTGTACCCGGCGGCCTCGACGGCGGCGCGGATCGCGTCCTGCGAGTCAGCCGCTTCGCCCCGCACCACCAGGCGGCCGCTGGCGAGGTCGAGTTCGACGACCTCGACGCCGGCCACCTCCGCCAGCTCCTCGCGGACCGATGCGACGCAGTGGGCGCAGGTCATCCCGCCGACGGCGTAGGCGCGCTCGCTGGTGGTCTTCGTCTCGCAAGAGGTGCACATGGCGGGAATCCTTCCGGGGGGTCTTGAAATACGGTAGGGGGGTATGCCCTGACTGCAACGTATCACATACCCCCAGGGGGTAAGCTACAATCGTCTGCGACCCCACCACAGGAGCACCAAGATGGCGCCGGCAGAGACGACGAGAACGACCGCGACCCGCGGCTACAGCGCGACGAAGGACCAGCTCACCAAGCGCCTGCGGCGGATCGAGGGCCAGGTCCGCGGCGTCCAGACGATGGTCGACGAGGAGCGCTACTGCATCGACGTGCTGACGCAGATCTCGGCGATCCAGGCGGCGCTCGACAAGGTCGCGCTCGGCCTGCTCGACGAGCACGCCAACCACTGCGTGATGGGCGCCGAGGGCGACGCCAAGGCAGAGAAGACCGACGAGCTGATGAGCGCCGTCGCGCGCCTCATGCGCCGGGGCTGAGATGGAGCACGCGCCGTCCGGCGGCCTCAACCGACTGGCGTTCAGCGCCACCGTCCACTGCCTCAGCGGCTGCGCGGTCGGCGAGGTGCTCGGAATGGTGATCGGCAACGCGCTCGACCTGCACGGCGCCGCGACGGTCGCGATCTCGGTCGCGCTGGCGTTCTTCTTCGGCTACCTCTTCACGAGCGTGCCGCTGCTGCGCTCGGGGCTGGCGCTCGGCGCCGTGATCCCGCTCGCGCTCGCCTCCGACACGCTCTCGATCGCCGTGATGGAGGTCGTCGACAACACGATCATGGTGCTGATCCCGGGCGCGATGGACGCCGGGCTCGACGAGCCGCTGTTCTGGGGCTCGCTCGCCGGCGCGCTCCTGATCGCGGGCGCCGTCGCCTTCCCGGTCAACCGCTGGCTGCTGGCGCGCGGCAGGGGCCACGCGCTCGTCCACCAGCACCATCAGCACTGACCCGTCCGGGGTCGTTCGCGGGCAGCGGGCGACCGCCGCTCACGGGCATCACTTCGTGCGCCAGACCATGGCGTTTCTCCTGCACATCGACCAATCCGGGTCCGCTCCCACGTGACCCGTCTCCCAATTGCTCGAACCTATCCGACCGGTTTCACACCTACAAGCGCAAGTGGTCACTGTGCTGCCAACTAGCGAGTCGGTTGTCGATCGACGGACCGTTAGGGTGCGCTCGATGTTTCCAACGCGCCGCAACGTCGAGCTGAAGGCCCGCGATCGCGACCCGGCCCGCTCGCTGGCGGCCTGCGCGGCGCTCGACGGCGCCGTCGACCACGGGACGCTGTGGCAGCGCGACACCTACTTCGTCGTCGCCCACGGGCGGCTGAAGCTGCGCGAGGAGCGCCCAGGCGGCGCGACGCTGATCCAGTACATGCGGCCCGACGACGAGGGCGCGAAGCTGAGCCGCTATCGGCTCGTCGGCGTCGACGACGCCGACGTCTGCCGCGCGGCGCTCGACGCCGCGCTCGGGACCCGCGTGGTGGTCGAGAAGGAGCGTCGCCTGTTCATCTGGCGCGACGTGCGGATCCACCTCGACACGGTCGCGGGGCTCGGCGCGTTCGTCGAGTTCGAGGCGGTCGCGCCGGCGGCGTCCGACCTGACGCTGGAGCACGAGCGGGTCGCCGAGCTGCGCGCGACGCTCGCGATCAGGGGTGAAGATCTCGTCGCCGAGGGCTACGCGGACCTGATCAGGGGAATGGAGAGTGGCACGATGCCACTCGGAGGACCCCAAGCATGATCGTGACCGACGCCGTCCGCAGCTATCTCGACGAGACCCGTCCCGAGCCCGACGCGCTGCTCGCCGAGATGCGCGAGCGGGGCGCGCGCGACAGCGTCCCGATCCTCGATGCGCACGCCGCGGTGCTGTTGAACGTGCTGGCCCGCGCGGTGGGGGCGAGGCGGATCGTCGAGGTCGGCACCGCGATCGGGGTCTCGACGCTGCACCTGGCGCGGGCGCTCCCGGACGACGGCGAGCTGGTCTCGTTCGAGATCGACCGCGAGCGCCACACACAGGCGCTCAGCTACTTCGCGCGGGCCCGGCTGTCGGCGCGGATAGACCTGCGCCTGCAGGATGCCGCCGAGGGGCTGACCGAGCTGGAGGGCCCGTTCGACGTCGCCTTCCTCGACGGGCTGAAGGCCGAGTACGCCGACCACCTCGAGCTGATCGTGCCGCTGATGCGCCCGGGCGGCCTGGTCGCGGTCGACAACGTGCTGATGTCGGGCGCGGTCGCGGAGGGCCGCCCGATCGACGGCTGGAGCGGCGATCGGATAGCGACGGCGAGAGCGTTCAACGACCACTTCCTCGCCCATCCCCAGCTCGACGGCCTGATCACGCCGGTCGGCGACGGCATCGCGCTCGCGGTCCGACGTTGAGGCATCGCGGCGCCGAAGCCGCTAGCCTCGCCCGCTTCGATGGCTGCAGACGACCCGACACCAGACAACCAGTGCCGCGCCTGCCGGGGGACCGGCAGCGTCATCTCCGGCCTCGGCGGCGAGCCGAGACCGATCACGTGCCCGTGGTGCGAGGGCAGCGGCATCTACATCCCCGAGCACAACGCCCAAGAGGCGGGCGTCGTGCTGCGCGGCGAGAGCTGACGCGCCGCGCCGCTGCGCGGTCTTCGCCGACGCGCCGCAGCCGCCGCATCCCCGCCGTGCCCTGACGCCCGCGCCGCATCCCCGCCGTGCCCTGACGCTCGCGCCGCACCGCCGCCGCGCCCAGCCTGACGTCCGTCCGCGGACGCCCTCCCGCGCTCAACGCGCTGACGCCATCCGCCGATCCACCGGCGGATGGCAGATCGCCGCGCCGTTGACCTGACCCTTGTGCTCGCCGTCGTCGCCGCGGCGCTGCTGGCGCTCGTCGTGACGGTCACGGCCGCGGACCTGCGCGCCGCGCTGCTGGGCGTGACGCTCGTCGCGGTCGTGGTGCCGGCGACTTGGATCGACCTCGACCGCCGTCTGATCCCCAACCGGCTGACGGCCGCCGGCGCGATCGCCGCGCTCGCGATCGGCCTCGCGACCGACCCGGCGCGGGTTCCGGCGCAACTGCTGTGGGGCGCGGCGGCAAGCGGCTTCCTGCTCGCCGCCGCGCTGGCACGACCGGGCGGCATGGGGATGGGGGACGTCAAGCTCGCCGCCGTGCTCGGCCTCCTGCTCGGCCCGGCGGTCGTCGTCGCGCTGCTGGTCGCGCTCCTCGCGGGAGCGCTCGCCGGCGTCGCAGTCGCGATCCGCGCCGGCATGCGCGCCACCCGCCCGAGCGCCCGCCCGGCGCGCGAGGCGCTGCGCACCGCGACGCTCCCGTTCGGCCCGTTCCTCGCGCTCGGCGCCGTCATCGCCTGGTTCGCGGGCGCCGACATGCTCGCCGCGTACCTCGGCTGACGTGCCACGCGGCGGTCGACGGCCATCGCGGGCCTCGGCCTGCTTGTCAGACCAACAGGCAAGCAGGTAGTCTGCGCGCCACGATGGCGTTCTCAGAAGTCGTTCGCAGCCCCGCCTACGAGCAGGTCGCCCACCAACTGCGCGAGGCGATCCTCGACGGCGCGCTCGCGCCCGGCGACGAGCTGCCGGCCGAACGCGAGCTGTGCGCGCAGTTCGGCGTCAGCCGCACGACCGTGCGCGAGGCGCTGCGCGCGCTGCAGGCGCAGGGGCTCGCCGTCGCCGCCGGGCCGACCGCGCCGCTGCGCGTCCCGCCGGCGCGCGACCTGTCGACCGGCCCGCTGCGCGACAGCCTCGTCCACCTGCTGCGGCTCGGCCGCGTCCCGCTCGCCGACCTCGTCGAGCTGCGCTGCGCGCTCGAAGCGGCCGCCGTCGCGGCGGCCGCGACGCGCGCGGTCGCCCGCCCGCGCTCCGCCGCGTCACCGGCCGTCCCGCCGACCACCGACGACGCCGCCGACCACCTCGCCGACGCCCGCGCCGCCCTCGCGGAGATGCGCATCGTCGGCGACGACGTCGCCGCCTTCGAAGCGGCCGACGTGCGCTTTCACGTCGCGCTCGTCGCCGCCTCCGGCAACGAGGCGTTGCAGCTCGTGATGCTGGCCGTGCGCGACTCCGTCTCCGCGCACCTGCGCGATGCGCTTGCCGCGCTGCCCGCGCCGAGACGGGCGATCGCCAGGCTCACGCGCCAGCACGAGGCGATCCTCGCGGCCGTCGAGGCCGGCGACGCGCGCGACGCCGAGCTGCTGCTGCGCGACCACGTGATGGGCTTCTACCGAGGGAATGCATGACCGCCGCCGCCACCGCCCGCCTGCTCGACGACCTCGCGACCGGCGGTTCCGCCGGCTCCGGCGCCGGGGATCTCGTCACCGACCCGGAGGTGCTCGCCTCCTATCAGCGCGACCAGGCGGCGCCGGCGCTCGTCCCGGCCGGCATGCCGGCCGCGGTCGTCCGCCCGCGCACGACCGCGCAGGTCCAGCACGCCGTCCGCACCGCGGCCGCGCACAACATCCCCGTCGTCCCGCGCGGCGCCGGCTCCGGCCTCTCGGGCGGGGCGAATGCCATCGACCGCTGCCTGATCGTCTCGACCGAGCTGATGACGGACGTCACAGAGGTCGACGGCGCCTCGCTGCTCGCGACCGTCCAGCCGGGGCTCGTCAATGCGCAGCTGCGCGAGGCGGCCGAGCGCGAAGGGCTGTTCTACGCGCCCGACCCCGCCAGCTGGGAGTTCTCGACGATCGGCGGCAACATCGCCACCAACGCCGGCGGCCTCTGCTGCGTCAAGTACGGCGTCACGCGCGACGCGCTGCTCGGCCTCGAGCTGGTGCTCGCCGACGGCAGCGCGGTGCGGATCGGCCGCCGCGCCCGCAAGGGCGTTGCCGGCTACGACCTGACGTCGCTGATCTGCGGCTCGGAGGGGACGCTCGGGATCGTCACCGAGGCGACGATGCGGCTGATCCCGCCGCCGCGCTCCTCCGCGACGCTCGCGGCCTCCTTCCCGACGCTCGGCAGCGCCGGCGCCGCGATCCAGAAGATCGTCCGCAACAGCACGCCGTCGGTGCTGGAGCTGATGGATCGCACGACGATCCAAGCGGTCGAGGCGATGGCGCCGCAGGAGCTGGACGAGACCGTCGCCGCGCTGCTGTTCGCGCGCAGCGACCTCGGCGGCAGCGCCGCGCTGAGAGAGGTCGACCGGATGGCGGCGTGGTGCGAGGAGGCCGGCGCGACGCTCGCGATCACGACCGACGAGGAGGCCGAGGGGCGGATGCTGATGGCCGCCCGGCGGCTCGCCTACCCGGCGCTCGAGCGCCAGGGCGCGACGCTGC
The DNA here is from genome assembly GCF_033542075.1 of Conexibacter stalactiti. Lineage (NCBI taxonomy): Bacteria > Bacillati > Actinomycetota > Thermoleophilia > Solirubrobacterales > Conexibacteraceae > Conexibacter > Conexibacter stalactiti. The sequence goes on along the minus strand of NZ_JAWSTH010000020.1, from coordinate 53,975 downwards.
TCGACGACGTCGGCGTGCCGCTCGGCCAGATCCCCGCGCTGCTCGACGGGATCGAGACGATCGCGCAGCAGCACGGCGTGCTGATCGGAACCTTCGGCCATGCCGGCGACGGCAACATGCACCCGACGATCGTCTTCGACCACCACGATCCCGACGCCGTGGCGCGCGCGAACGAGGCGTTCGTGGCGCTCGTCAGACTGGCGCTGAGCCTCGGCGGCACCGTCACCGGCGAGCACGGCGTCGGCCTGCTCAAGCGCGACTTCCTCGCCGCCGAGCTGGGAGACGCGCATGCGCTGCACCACGCGATCAAGCGCGCGCTCGACCCGCACGGCCTCTTCAACCCCGGCAAGGGGATCTGATCGCCGGGCGCGGGCGAGCCATCTGATCGCCGCGCCAACTAACCTTCCACCACCTATGGCGCTCCGTCTCATCACCGCCGGCGAGTCGCACGGCCCCGGCCTCACCTGCATCGTCGAAGGGCTTCCCGCCGGCCTCGAGCTGGAGCAGGAGGCGATCAACCGCGACATGGCCCGGCGTCAGCTCGGCTTCGGGCGCGGCGGCCGCATGAAGATCGAGAGAGACCGCGCGGACGTCACCGCCGGCGTCCGCCACGGCCGCACGATGGGCGGCCCGGTCGCGCTCCAGATCCCCAACAGAGACTTCGCCAACTGGGAAGAGCGGATGAACCCGTGGCCGGTCGAGAGAGAGATCCCCGAGGTCCATCTCCCGCGCCCCGGCCACGCCGACCTCGTCGGCACGTGGAAGTACCGCACCGGCGACGTCCGCAACATCCTCGAGCGTGCCAGCGCCCGCGAGACGGCCGCCCGCGTGGCGGGCGGCGCGCTCGCGAAGGCGTTCCTGAAGGCGGTCGGCGTCGAGATCCGCTCGCACGTCACGCAGATCACGTCGGTGAGAGCACCCACCCGCGACGCCGCGCTCACCGTCGCGGACTTCGAAGGCGTCGACGACAGCCCCGTCCGCTGCCTCGACGACGAGGCGAGCAGAGCGATGGTCAGAGAGATCACCGTGCTGCGCAAGAACAACGAGTCGCTCGGCGGCACCTTCGAGGTGATCGCCTTCGGCGTCGTGCCGGGCCTCGGCTCGCACATCTCGTGGGAGGAGCGGCTCGACGGCCGCATCGCGATGGCGATGATGTCGATCCAGGCGATGAAGGGCGTCGGCATCGGCGACGGCTTCGGCGTCGCCGGCGTCCCCGGCTCGCAGGCCCACGACGAGATCTTCTACGACGACGCGCGCGGCTACTACCGCGAGACCAACCACGCCGGCGGTCTCGAAGGCGGCATGACGACCGGTGAGCCGGTCGTCGTGAAGGTCGCGATGAAGCCGATCCCGACGCTGACCAAGCCGCTGCGCTCGGTCGACATCGACACGAAGGAGCCGGCGCAGGCGCTGCGCGAGCGGACCGACTCGTGCACCGTCCCGGCGGCCGGCGTCGTCGGCGAGGCGATGCTGGCGCACGTGCTCGCCGACGCCTACCGCAGCAAGTTCGGCGGCGACCACATCGATGACGTGCGCGAAGCCGTCCGCGCCTACGAGGAGCGGATCGGATGGCGCCGCTGAAGGGACAGGAGCCGGTCCTCCCGGCTGACCGCGCGCTCGTCTTCGTCGGCTTCATGGGCGCCGGCAAGACGACCGCCGCCCGCCGCCTCGCCAAGCGCTTCGGCGTCCCCGTCCACGATGCCGACGCCGCGATCGCCGAGCACGCCGGCATGCCGATCGACCGCTGTTTCGGCGAACTGGGCGAGAGCGGCTTCCGTGCGCTGGAGGAGAGACTGGTCGGCGAGGCGCTGGAGCAGACGCAGGGCGGGATCTACTCGCTCGGCGGCGGCGCGCTGCACTCGGCGCGGATCCGCGCGGCGCTGAGACGCCACACGACCGTCCTGCTCGACGTCGACGTCAACACCGCGTGGGAGCGGGCCGCCGGCCGCGGCCGGCCGCTCGCGCGCGACCCGCAGGAGTTCCGCGACCTCTACATCCGCCGCCGGCCGATGTACATGGCCGCGGCCGACGTCGTCATCCCGGCCGACCGCAGGGACCGGATCGACGACGCGCTGCCGTCGATCCTCGCGCTGCACGACGCGCCGCACGGCACGCGGCTGCTGTGGGCGACGAGCACCTCCGGCGACTATCCCGTCTTCGTCGGCCGCGACCTGCTCGGCGCGGCGCTCTCGCCGGTGCCCGGCAACGGCTATCTCGTGACCGACGACCAGGTCGGACCGCGCTACGCGCAGCGCCTCGGCGACTCCCTCGAGACGATCACGATCCCGGCAGGGGAGACGCACAAGACGCTGCAGACGGCGGAGTCGGTCTGGATCGCGCTCGGCGAGCGCGGGATGACGCAGAGCGACCATCTCGTCGCGCTCGGCGGCGGCGTCGTCGGCGACCTCGCCGGCTTCGTCGCGGCGACCTACCAGCGCGGCGTGCCGATCGTGCAGGTCCCGACGACGCTCGTCTCGCAGGTCGACTCGGCCTACGGCGGCAAGACCGGCGTCGACCTGCCGAGCGCGAAGAACTACGTCGGCGCCTACCACCAGCCGTCGTCGGTCGTGGTCGACGTCGACACGCTCGCGACGCTGCCGCGGGAAGAGGCCGCGGCCGGCTATGCCGAGGTCGTCAAGACGGCGCTGATCGCCGGCGGTCACCTGTGGGAGCGCGTCCGCAGCGGCGACGAGCCCGACGCCGACATGATCTTCGAGTGCGCGCGCACGAAGCTGGCGGTCGTCTCGCTCGACGAGCGCGACGGCGGCGTGCGGCAGGTGCTCAACCTCGGCCACACCGTCGGCCACGCGATCGAGACCGTCACCAGATACGCGATGTTCCGCCATGGCGAGGCGGTCGGCCTCGGCCTGCTCGCCGCGCTGCGGCTCTCCGGGCAGGAGGCGCTGCGTGACGAGGTCGCGGCGCTGCTCGCCGCCCAAGGCCTGCCGATCCAGCTGACGCCCGGCGCCGTCGACGTCGACGCCGTCGTGCTGGCGACCGCGCGCGACAAGAAGCGCCGCAGCGGCGCGCCGGTGCCGTTCGTGCTGCTCGACGCTCCCGGCGCCGCGCGCCCCGGCTGTCAGGTCGGCGACGACGACCTGCGCGCGGCGGTTGCGGAGCTGGCCCAACGACGAGGAGCGACGGCATGAGCCAGAGCGACCGCATCGCCGTCCTGCACGGCGTCAACCTCGACCAGCTCAGCCGCCGCGACGCCGGTCACTACGGCACGCTCTCGCTCGACAGACTGGAGCGCACGATCGGCGGCTTCGCGGCCGACCTCGGCCTCCGCGTGCAGTTCTTCCAGACCAACTTCGAGGGCGAGTACGTCGAGCAGCTGCACAAGCTCGACGGGATGGCCGACGGGATCGTGCTCAACCCGGGCGCGTGGACGCACTACTCGTGGGCGATCCGCGACGCGCTGGAGATCGCGAGACTGCCCGCGGTCGAGGTGCACCTCAGCAACGTGCACGAACGCGAGGAGTGGCGCCGCGTGTCGGTGATCCGCGACCTCTGCATCGAGACCGTCGCCGGCAAGGGACCCGACGGATACCGCGACGCGCTCGCGCGCCTGCGAGAGGAGCTGAACAGATGAGCGACACGATCACCGCCGACGGCGCCGCCCGCGCCGACCGCCTCGCCAGCCTGCTCCCCGGCAGAGAGCTCGACGCGCTGCTGGTCACCAACCTCGTCAACGTCCGCTACCTGACCGGCTACACCGGCTCCAACGGCCTCGCCGTCGTCGGCAGCGACCTGCGCCGCTTCGTGACCGACTTCCGCTACGAGACGCAGGCGCAGGAGCAGGTCCACGGCTACGAGCGCGTGATCGGCGAGACCGACCTGCTCGACCAGGTCCTGCCGGGCCTGCCCGACGGCGAGGTGCGGCTCGGCTTCGACGACCAGCAGGTCTCCGTCCGCACCCACAAGCGACTGCGCGAGCTGCTGCCCGCGCGCGTCGAGCTGGTCCCGGCCGGCGGGCTTGTCGAGGAGCTTCGGCTGGTCAAGGACCAGCACGAGATCGAGCGGATCCGCGCGGCGGCGATCCTCGCCGACAGCGCGCTGACGCAGGTGCTGAGAGGCGGCCTGATCGGCCGCCGCGAGCGTGAGGTCGCGCTCGCGCTGGAGCACGAGATGCAGCGGCTCGGCGCGCAGAAGGCGAGCTTCGACACGATCGTCGCCCACGCCGGCCACGGTGCGCTGCCGCACGCGAGCCCGCGCGACGTGCCGATCGCCGCCGGCAGCCTCGTCGTGATCGACTGGGGCGCCGAGCTGGACGGCTACTGCTCCGACTGCACGCGCACCTATGCGGCCGGCGAGGTCGACCAGCGGGCGCAGGAGATCTACGAGCTGGTGCTGGAGGCGCAGCTGGCCGGCCTCGCCGCGATCAGACCGGGCGTCAGCGGCAGAGAAGCCGACGCGGCCGCGCGCGACGTGATCGTCGCCGGCGGCCACGGCGACGCGTTCGGCCACAGCCTCGGCCACGGCGTCGGGATCGAGGTGCACGAGGCGCCGCGGCTGTCGAGAGCGTCGACCGCTGTGCTGGCGGCCGGCAACGTCGTCACGGACGAGCCCGGCATCTACCTGCCGGGCGTGCTCGGCGTGCGCATCGAGGATCTCGTCGTCGTCACCGAGGACGGCTGCGACGTGCTCTCGACGCTGCCGAAGCAGCTCACGGTCGTCGGCTGACCGACTCCAGCTCGCGCGTCTCGCGCGGCAGCAGTCCGAGCAGCAGCACCGACGCCGCAAGCAGGCCGCCGGCCGCCATCACCTCGGTCGCGCCCAGCTCGTCGGCGAGCGCGCCGACGACGACGTAGCCGATCGGCATCAGCGCCAGCGAACCGAGATAGTCGTACGAGGTCACGCGGGAGAGCGCGCCGGGCGGGATCCGCTCGGCGAGCGCCGTCTGCCACCAGACGCTGAAGAGCGCGACGCCGACGCCGGTGGTCGCGCCGGCGACGAGCGCGAGCGCGAGCGGGATCCCGAGCGCGTAGCCGCTCAGCATCAGGCAGAACGGCAGCACCAGCAGGATCCCCGCCACCAGCGGCCGGCGCGGCCGCCAGCGCAGCGCCAGCAGCGAGCCGAGCGCGGTCCCGAAGCCGACGGCCGCCGCCAGCCAGCCGTACAGCGCGGCGTCGCCGTAGCGCTCCTGCGCGACCGTCGGCCCGAGCACGACGTACGGCGCGTAGGCGCCCAGCAGCTGGAAGGAGAAGACGGCGATCGTGACCCACACCCAGGCGCGCGAGCGGACCTCCTCGAAGCCGGCGCGCAGCTCGGCGCGCAGCGAGCCGCGCGGGGCCGCTTCGCCGCGCGGGCGGGGCCGCACGAGCGCCAGGAGTGCCGCGCTGACGAAGAAGGTGGCGGCGTCGACGGCGAAGGCGGTGCCGGTCCCGACCGTCAGCACGAGCACGGTCGCCAGCGCCGGCCCGGCGAACTCGGCGATCGTCTGCGTGAGGCTGTTGAGCGCGTTCGCCTCCTGGATCAGCTCCTCCGGGACGGTCTGCGGCACGAGCCCGCTGAAGGCCGGGCGGAAGAACGCCTCGGCGGCGCCGAACAGCGCCTCGATCACGACGAGCTGCCAGATCGTGATCGCGTCGAGCACGATCAGCAGCGCCAGCAGGGCGTGCAGGCAGCCGCGGATCAGGTCGGTCGAGAGCATGATGCGGTGGCGCGGCAGGCGGTCGGCCCAGACGCCGCCGAACAGCACGAAGGCGAGGTGCGAGGCGGTGTAGACGCCGAGCACGAGACCCAGCTCCGCCGTCGAGCCGGTCCGCTCGGTCACCAGCAGCGCCAACGCGACGAGGACGATCCGGTCGCCCGTCGTCGAGATCGTCTGACTGAGGAAGAGCCAGCGGAAGTCCTTGTGACCCCAGAGGCGCGAAAACCGGTTCATCGGGGTCAGGAGCGTATGTCAGCGGCAGCGCTGGTAGCGCCGGTGCGCCACCGTGGTCCTGCGCTCGCCGGCGAGCCTGAGTCTGACCTTGACGGTGAAGGCGCCGCTCCGCGGCAGACCTCTGAGCACGACCGGCCGTGTCAGTCCACGGCCTCCGAGCGTGAGCGCGCGCCTGCCGATCGCGACCCGTGCCGACAGCAGCCGTCTCGTCGTCGGCGATCTGACGCGGAACTTCAGCGTCGCCGCGCGCACGCAGCGCTTCGCGGAGGGGAGACCGACGCGGTCGGCGAGCGGCAGCGGCGGGACGGTCGCGGGACGTCTCCCGCCGGGCGTGGCTCCGCCCGGCGTCGGACCGTTCGCCGGCGGGTCGGCGGGCTGGCCGGGCGCCGTTGGAAGCGGTCTCGCCGGCTCGTCCGGCGGCGGCGTTCTGGTGTCACCCGGCACGACGACCATCGTCAGCGAGTGGGCGGGCAGCTCGAGCGTCGTCGCGCTGCCGCCGAACGCGACGTCGGCGACGCGAACGGGGCGTGCGCCGGGGGCGGCACCGCTCCACTGCCACGCCTGCGCGGTGGTGACCGCTCGCTCCGCCCCGGCGAGCGTCAGCGGCGTCGAGCGCGTCTGGCCGCTCTTGTTGACGACCGCGATCGTGATCGCGCCGTCGTCGCTGCGCGCGGCACCGTAGACGGCGACGGTCGCCTGATCGGCGCTGACGGAGCGGACCCAGGTGTCGCCGAAGCGGCCGCCGGCACCGTCGTAGTTGCGATAGAGGCGGAAGGCGTTCGCCTGAGCCTCGCCCGCCTTCGGCGGCGACCAGCGAGCGGCGAGGTCGACCCGCTCGCGCGCGAGGATCCCGAGCGTGTCGGCCTGGATCACGGTGTCGAGCACCGGGTCGCCGATCGAGAGGTCGTACTCGCTGAGCGCGACCTTGGTGCCGGGGTAGTGGTCGGCGATCCACGCGTGCATCCGCGGCAGCAGCGCGATTCTCTGGTCGATCCAGCTCTCGTCGGTGTAGCTCGGGTCCCACAGCGAGCGCGTCACGGCGGTCGATCCGGGGGCGTCGTTCACCGTCATCTGCTGGTAGTAGTGGAGGTCGAGGTAGTCGAGCAAGCGCTTGCCGTCGGCCTCGCCGGCGGCGCGCAGTTGATCGAGGAACCAGCCCACGAGCGGTACGCCGGCCGGCTTGGCGGGATCGGGCTGCCCCTGCTGCTCGGCGGCGCTGGCGAAGTAGGCCGGCCAGCCCCACTCGGACAGGCCGAGCGTCAGCCCGGACGGGTCGGCCTGCTTGGCGGCGCGCGCCAGCGCGATCGTCTTGTCGCGCAGCTCGCCGGAGGTCGTCGGCTGTGGATGGACGTCGACGTGCGTGTCGTTCCACAGCGCCGGCTCGTTGCCGAGGCCATACCAGCGCACGGCGCCGGCGCCATAGCGAGCGGTGATGTCCGCGATCCAGTCGGACGAGAGCTGAGCGGTCGACGGCGTGCTGGCGACGTTCGGGTCGTTGGTGGTGATCCAGTCGCCGTCGTCTCTGCCGTTGCCGCAGGCGCTGGCGCTGGGCGGCAGCCACTCCGTGTCCCATCTGTCCTGGTCGGGGAAGAGCGATCTCGGATAGCTGCACGGCAGCGGATGCGCGTAGCCGGCCTGTCTGGCGACCCAGCCCACCATCGGCAGCGTCAGCAGCGTCTGGGCCCCGGTGGCGCGGTCGCCGTCGAGTATCCGGCGGTAGCCCTGCGACGGGTCGGCCGGCGGTTCGCCGGCACACGCCGACCAGCAGCCGGAGATGTTCTCGAAGAACCAGTCGCGGCCCGTGCTCCAGGTGTCGATTCGCCAGTTGTAGCGGTCGGTGTAGTTGCCGCCCCAGCGGTTGACCGGCAGTCTCAGCTCGTCGGCGAGCGTCGGATCGGCGTAGCTCATGCCATAGATCTCGGGCGAGATCGCGTGCCGGTCAGCGGCGACGTCGACCGTCAGCGCCGGGCCGGGGGCGGCGAGCGCCTGGCCGGCGGCGGGCAGCGCGAGCAGCGTCGCGGCGAGCGCGAACGTTCCGGCGAGGCTGCTGCGGAGGGAGGCGCGACGCACTCCGTTCCGGCGATGCGGGTCCGTCCGCATACGCTCACCGTAGCCGATGCACCGCCCGCGAGCCAGTGCGAGACCACCAGCCGGTGCGTCGGCGAATTCCCTGGACGCACGGGCGATTTCGTCCTGGACGTCCAGTGCCGCGTCCAGGAACCGTCCAGCGGCCGGCGGGATCTCCCGCATCCACCGCCGAACCCGCCCGACTCACCCCGCGATGGCCGCCGTCACTCGCCCGCCGCTTGAGCACCAGCACGCGACGGCCGCCGTCGCTCGCCCGCCGACGCGAGGCGCCCATCGGCGACGTGAAGGAGGCGCCGCAGCTCAGCGCGCCGCGCGGCGGCGAGCGGACGGCGCTGACCGCGTGCCAGCGCGCTGGGCCGGCACGCGCGACCGCGTCGGCAGCGTCGCGCGCAGTGCGGACAGCAGCGCCGCCATCAGCAGCGCGGCGAGGCCGGCGACGGCGACACAGGCGCCGGCGAAGGCGCCGTTGACGGCCGTCCATTCGATCGCGCCCGCGCGGCCGGCGGCGACGATCGCGACCGTGACCGCGTAGCCGGCGACGATCAGCGCCCCGCCGAGCAGCAGATAGCTGCGCGCGACGCCCGGCTGCGGCCAGCTCGACGCTCCGGCGCGGCGCCGCTCCAGCAGCGCGTCGGCGAGCCCGGCGACGGCCGCCCATGCCGTCACGACGAAGAACGCCCCGGCGACGTCGCTCGGGCGGTGCCAGCCGGCGGCGACGACGGCGATCCCGACGGCTGAGCCGTACGCGACCGCGAGCACAGAGACGAGCCGGCGCGCGCGGACGGGGGCGACCAGCGTCGCCGCGACGCCGACGGCGAAGGCGATCGTGACGTGACCGCTGGGGAAGCTGTTCTCGTACAGGCGACCGTCAAGCAGCAGGTCGGGCCGTTCCAGGACCCGTTTGAGCACCTGGGTCGTGATCACCGCGCCGCCGATCGCGGTGCCGGCGACGAGCGCCAGCGCGATCCGCCCGCGCAGCAGTGCCTGCGCGACGAGCACCAGCAGCGCCAGCGCGAGCGTGCCGATGCTGATCGTCGTCAGCAGCTGCTGGGCGGCGTCGTGCGCGGTCGTCGTCGCGAGCGCGCGGCCGTCGAAGGCGCCCTGGTCGATCCGCTGGCCGCGGTTGGTCCGAACCAGCAGGGCGTATGTCCCGACGACCGCGAGCGTGCAGCCGGCGGCGAGCCCGAGCAAGGGGAGAGGGTTCATGCGACCGCGCACCACCGCATCCAGGCTAGCCGCGCGGCGCCGTCACCACTCGCCCGCCCGCAAGCCCGGCGCCGCCGCGGCTCATCGCAGCCGCGCGCACGTGAGCAGCCGCGCCTCGCTGTGCGCGACCAGCGCCGACAACGGCATCCCGAGCCCTTCGGCGATCCGCGTCATCGTGCGCAGCCCCGGCTCGACCTCGGCCCGCTCCACCGCGCCGAGATACGCGGCATGTACGAGCGTCCGCGCCCCCAGGTCGGCGAGCGACCACCCGCGCCGCGCCCGCAGCTCCCGCACCGCCAGCCCGAAGGCGCGCCGTTCGGCGGGAGGGGTCGGGCGAGTGGCGATCAGCATCGAACGTATGTTCGACGCCGGGTCGGACGGAACGCCCCCGAACCGCGCCGGGGCGCCACGCGCCCCCGCCCGCCCTACAATCACCTGCGTGATCAGCACGAACCAGCTCAAGAACGGCAACCACATCGAGGTGGACGGGACGATCTTCAAGGTCGTCGAGTTCCAGCACGTCAAGCCCGGCAAGGGGCCGGCCTTCGTGCGCACGAAGCTGCGTCGCACCAGCGACGGCAACGTGATCGACAAGACGTTCCGTGCAGGGGAGAAGTTCCGCTCGGTCCGCACCGAGGTGCGCAAGATGCAGTACCTCTACTCCGACGAGTCCGACGCCCACTTCATGGACGTCGAGAGCTTCGAGCAGTCGGCGATCCCGGCCGTGGCGCTCAGAGACGCGCTGCGCTGGACGAAGGCCAGCGACGAGGTCGACCTGCTGTCGATCGACGGCGTCCCGGCCGACATCCAGCTGCCGAGCGCCGTCGACCTCGAGGTCACCGAGACCGAGCCCGGCCTGCGCGGCGACACGGCCTCCGGCGGCGGCACCAAGCCGGCGACGCTGGAGACGGGCGCTCAGATCAACGTCCCGCTGTTCGTCAACATCGGCGACAAGGTGCGGGTCGACACCCGCTCCGGCGACTACGTGTCGCGCGCGTAGCGGCCCGTCGTGGCTCGCCGAAGCGACCAACGACGCGAGGCGGTCTTCGCGCTGTACCAGCACGACCTGACCGGTCGGCCGCTGGAGGACACCCTGCCGAGAAACGCGGCGACGTTCACGCGGGCGCTGGCGAAGGCCGCGCTCGCGCGTCAGCCCGAGTTCGACGAGCTGATCAGCCGCCACTCAGAGGGCTGGACGCTGTCGCGGATCGCCCCGCTGGAGCGCTCGATCCTGCGCGTCGCGCTGCTGGAGATGCTGCATCCGGCCGACGTGCCGGCCGAGCGCTCGATCCCGCCCGAGGGCGCGATCGACGAGGCCGTCGAGACGGCGAAGTCGTACTGCGGCGCCGAGGCGCCAGGCTTCGTGAACGGCGTGCTCGCCGCGATCCTGCGCGCCAGCCAAGCCGTAAACGGTGAGAAGACACGATGAGCGGAAACATCGACCAGCTCGAGTACTTCAGCCGCCAGCTCGAGGAGGCGGCCGCGCAGCTGCGCGGCGGCGACCTCGAGCCTGAGCAGGCGGCCCGCCTCGTGGAGGAGTGCGCGCGCCTCGCCGGCGACGCCGCCAACGAGCTCGACCGCCGCGTGCGGACGGCCGCCGACCCGCCGCCGCCGGGCCAGACGACGCTCCCCACCCACCAGGCATGACGACCGACGAGTACCCCGAAGAGCTCCGCCGCCAGGTGGAGCTGTACCTCGCTGAGCTGACCTTCGCGGACGCCGAGACGGCCGACGCCGAGGGGCTCGAGGAGGCGATGCGCTACTCGCTGCTGGCCGGCGGCAAGCGGATCCGCCCGGTCCTCGCGCTCGCGACCGCCCGCGCGATCGGCGAGCCGGCCGAGCGCGTGCTGCCGATCGCGGCGGCGCTGGAGCTGATCCACACCTACTCGCTGATCCACGACGACCTGCCCGCGATGGACGACGACGACCTGCGTCGCGGCAGACCGACCTGTCACAAGGCATTCGGCGAGAACGTCGCGATCCTCGCCGGCGACGGGCTCTACGCGGAGGCGTTCCGGCACGTGCTCGACCACCAGCAGGGCGAACCGGCGGCGATCCTCGCGGCCGTTCGCGAGCTGGCGGCCGCAACCGGCGTGAACGGCATGGTCGGCGGGCAGTACCTGGACGTGACCGACGCCGCACGAGACGCCGCGGGCCTGCGTCATCTGCACGCGCTGAAGACGGGCAGGCTGATCGGCGCCTCGATCATGTGCCCGCTACTGCTCGCTCCGTCGCAGTCACGTGCGACAATCGATGCGTTCCGCAGCTTCGCAAGCGAGCTTGGAGTGCTGTTCCAGATCGTCGACGACATCCTCGACGTCGTCGGAACCGACGACGCGCTGGGCAAGACGCAGGGCAGTGACGAACGGCTCGGCAAGCGCACGTACGTGAGCGAGTTCGGGCTCGACCGCGCCCGCGAGCTGGCCGCCGAGTCGCATCGCAACGCCCGTGCCGCACTGGCTGCGGCCGCTCCCGGCGGCGCCGGCGAGCTGGCTCAGATCACCGACTTCATCTACACGCGAACGTCATGAGCGAACCGATCCTCCCGCGCGTCGACGGTCCAGAGGACCTCAGAGGCCTCTCCGACGAGCAGCTGCAGCAGCTCGCGCAGGAGGTGCGCGAGCACATCATCGACACCGTGGGGGAGATCGGCGGCCACTTCGGCGCCAACCTCGGCACGTGCGAGCTGGCCGTCGCGCTGCACTCGGTGCTCGACTCGCCCCGCGACAAGATCCTCTGGGACGTCGGCCACCAGGCCTATCCGCACAAGATCCTCACCGGCCGCCGCGACCAGCTCTCGACGATCCGCAAGTACGGCGGCCTGACGCCGTTCTGCGCGATCGAGGAGTCCGAGCACGACATCATGGGCGCCGGCCACGCCTCGACCTCGATCGGCTACGCGGTCGGTCTCAAGGAGGCGATGCGCCACGGCCAGGGCGAGGACGGCAACGTCGTCGCCGTGATCGGCGACGGCTCGATGACCGGCGGCGTCGCCTTCGAGGCGATGCACCAGGCCGGCGGCCTCGGCACCCCGATGGTCGTCGTGCTCAACGACAACGGCATGTCGATCTCGCCGAACGTCGGCGCGCTGTCGCGCTACTTCAACCGCGTCCGGCTCAACCCGAAGCTGTGGAAGGCGCGCGAGGGCGGCGAGGAGTTCCTGACGAAGCTGCCGGCCGGCATCGGTGAGCGGTTCGCTCACCTCGGGCCGCAGCTGAAGGAGTCGATCAAGGCCTTCTGGGCTCCCGGACTGCTGTGGGAGGAGCTCGACTGGGCCTACATGGGCGTCGTCGACGGTCACGACGTGTCGATGCTGCGCGAGGCGCTGAGCGAGGCGATCGCGGCCGAGCGCCCGGTCGTCGTGCACGTCGCGACGGTCAAGGGCAAGGGCTTCGCGCCGGCCGAGGAGGGCGGCCTGGAGGGCATGGAGAAGTGGCATGCCGCCAAGCCGAACTCGATCGCCAACGGCGCGCCCGCGCCGGCCCCGGTCGTCAAGCCGGGCGCCGCGGCCGCGCCGCCGAAGCCGCCGCAGTACACGCAGGTCTTCGGCGAGGCGCTCGTCGAGGAGTGCCGCCGTGACGAGCGCGTGATCGGGATCACCGCCGCGATGAACTCCGGCACCGGTCTCAACATCCTCCAGAGAGAGCTGCCGGAGCGCTACTTCGACGTCGGCATCGCCGAGCAGCAGGCACTGCTGTTCGCCAGCGGCCTGGCGTTGCAGGGCTGCAAGCCGGTCGCCGCGATCTACTCGACCTTCCTGCAGCGCGCGTTCGACCAGATCGTCCACGACGTCTGCCTGCAGAGACTCGACGTCGTGCTCGCGATGGATCGCGCCGGCCTCGTCGGCGACGACGGGCCGACCCACCACGGCGTCTTCGACATCGCCTACCTGCGCCCGCTGCCGCACATCGTGCTGATGGCGCCGCGCGACGAGGCGCAGCTGGTCCACATGCTCCACACCGCGCTCGCGTATGACGGCCCGGTCGCGCTGCGCTATCCGCGCGGCGAGGCGGTCGGCGTCCCGCTCCCGGCCGAGCCGAGACTGATCGAGATCGGCAGCGGCGAGATCCTCCAGGAGGGCGACGGCAAGGTCGCGCTGCTGGGCTACGGCAGCGGCGTCGGCAAGGCGCAGGAGGCGGCCGCGCTGCTGGCCGAGCACGGGATCGTCGCGACGGTCGCCGACGCGCGCTTCGCCAAGCCGATCGACACCGGCCTCGTCGCCCAGCTCCAGGCCGAGCACGAGCTGCTCGTGACCGTCGAGGAGGGCGTGCTCGCCGGCGGCTTCGGCACCGGCGTGTGGGAGACGCTCTCCGACAGCGGGATCGCCGCGCGGATCATGCGCGTCGGCCTGCCCGACCGCTACGTCACGCACGGCGCGCCCGCGCTGCTGCACGAGGAGGTCGGCTACACCGGCGCCGCGATCGCGGAGCGGGTGCTGGCGGCGGTGGGCACGCGCACCACCGCAGCCTCCTGACGGGCGCCAGATCGGTTCGGCTGGCAAGGACGCAGTGAGCGACCACGGACTTCGTCCGCGGTGCCCGGGCGCCAGCCCATGAGCGATCGAGGACGCCGCCAGGCGGATCGAGATGGTGTCGTCAGCGGATGCGGTAGTCGGCGTTTCTGATCAGCATCAGCGCGTATCTGAGCCAGAAGGTGCCGGTCGGCGGCGCGTTGCGCGACGTGCCGCAGTTGCCGGCCGAGCGGCCCGGATTGCCGATCCAGAAGACGCCGTCGAGCAGCGGGTACTGCGGCGGCACCGCGGAGGTCGGTCTGGGGCCGAGGCCGCGCCCGGGCGGGTTGCAGCGGATCGAGTTGCCGTAGCGGACTCTGTCTCTCGGCCGCAGCGAGCCCTTACCGTTGACGGCCGTGTTGATCACGTAGTGCTTGCCGCCGGTGGCGCGTGAGAGCCCGTTGGCGTATCTGACCTCGAGCGTCGTTCTGTTGTGGTGCGTCGAGTTCGTGAAGAAGCCCTGGATCTTGTGGACGCCGACCTTGCGCAGCAGCGAGGCGATGAATCTCGGATGGTGGGCGTCGCTGGCGCCGGCGTCGACGTAGACGACCGCGTGCGGCAGCTTCGAGAGCGAGTCGATCGCGGAGCGCATCTCGCTGATCCGCACGGCGAGCCCTCTGCCCGACAGGCACGGCGCGGTGATGAGGGCGTCGATCTCGTAGAAGATGACCACTCTCTGGTTGCCGATGCCGTTGGCGAAGTCGCTGTACCAGCGCTTGTAGGCCGCCGCCTCCTTCGCCGAGTCGCTGACGCGATGGCAGGTGAGGTGGCGCAGGCGGTAGGTCGCCAGCAGCGGGATCGCGTTCGGATCGTCGTGGAACGCCTGCGCGAGGTACTTGGCGACGACGTAGCCGGGGCGGTCGTTCCAGCTGCCGAAGCGCTTGGACTCCGGCTGCGAGCTGATCGCGGCCAGCTGCTGCGCCGCGCCCGGGTTGCTCTTGCGGATGCGCTTGGCATACGTGCCGGCGATCGTCTGCGACGGGTTGGTGTAGAAGGTCGCCCCGGTCAGCGGGTTGCCGTCGGTCGGCGCCGGGTTGAGGCCGAGCGGGTTGGCGGCGTCGCGCGGGTCGGTCGAGATCGCGTCGTTGTCCTCGATCGTGAGGATCGCGCGATCGGGTCTGCCGACTCTCTCCGGGTAGGTCCCGAATATCCCGACCGCGATCGTCTCTCTGCCCTCGACGAGCGGGTCGTCGACGATCGGGACCGAGAAGGAGCCTTGCGTCTGGCCGGGCGCGAGGTCGACGCGGCCCTTGACCGGCTTGTAGTCCTGGAACTGCTGCGCGCTTCTGTGCCAGGCGCCGTAGCGGACCTCCCCGCGCGTGGCGGCGGTCGTCCGCTCGAAGGTGATGACGGCGCTGCCCGCGCCCTCGTTCACCGTGTACGTCGTCGAGGTCAGGTGGACGACGCCGGCCGCGGAGGCGGCGCGCGGCGCGAGCAGGAACAGCAGCAGCACCGCCGTGGCAGCAAGCAGCAGCAGGCGTATGGGGACATGCGCGGAGCGGAACATCGGTCGACGGCCTCCCAGTCGTCGCGGGGGAGTTCGCATCGAAGCTACCCGCGTCCGTCGGGCATCAATGTCCGTTTAACGACAAACCGCCCCACCGCTGGGCAGCGATGGGGCGGTTTGGACGACGATTGCGAGTGTTTGAGCGTCAGCTGATGCGGAAGTCGGCGTTCCGGATCAGCTTGAGCGCGTAGTCGAACCAGAAGGTGCCGGTCGGCGGGACCTTTCTGTAGATCTTGAGCGCGCACGGTCCGGCGGAGCGGCCGGGGTTGCCGATCCAGATCAGCCCGTCGAGCCCCTTGAACTTCGCCGGCACGTCGGAGGTCGGCTTCGGGCCGAGGCCGTTGAACGGCGAGTTGCAGCGGTAGGAGTTGCCGTCCTTGACGCGATCCTTCGGCACGTCCGGGCCCTGGCCGTTGCTCGACGTGTTGATCACGTAGTGGGCCTTGCCGCCGGTCAGCTTGACGAGCTGGCGGGCGTACTTGATCTCCTTCAGCGTGCTGTTCTGGTGCGTCGCGTTGGTGAAGAAGCCCTGGATCTTGTGGACGCCGACCTGACGCAGCTTTGCCCCGATGTAGTTGGCGCCGTGTGCCAGGCCGCTGCCGGCGTCGACGTAGACGACCGCGCGCGGCAGCTTGGAGAGCGCGTCGATCGCGTACGTGACCTCGTCGATGCGGGCGGCACGGCCGGCCCCGGAGAGGCACTTCATCGTGATCAGCGCGTCGATCTCGTAGAAGAGCACGATCGGCTGGTTGCCGATCCCCTTGGCGAACTCGTCGTACCAGTGCTTGTAGGAGGCGACGTCGGCCGGCGAGTCGGAGACGCCGCCGCACTCGAGGTGCTTGAGGCGGTACGTCGCGACGAGCGGGATCGCGCCGGCGTCCTCGGCCTGGACGCGCTGCAGGTAGGTCGCGATCTCGTGACGCGGCGCCTTCGTCCAGGTGCCGAAGCGCTTCGTCTCGGGCTGGTCAGCGATCACGCTGAGCTTCTGGACGCCCTTGGAGCGACGGTGCTTCTTCATCGCCATCTGCGCCAGACCCCACTCCCTGTCGACGAAGAAGCGCGCGCCCTGGAGCGGGTTGCCGTTCGTCGGCGCGACCGGCAGGCCGAGCGGGTTGACGAGGTCGCGCTGGTCGGGCGTGCCGACCGCGTCGTTGTCGATGATCGTGAGGATGCCGCGGTTGGGCTCGCCGAGACGGGCGTTGTACGGGCCGTAGATGCCGACCTTGACCGTCTCCGGGCCCTCGACGATCGAGTCGTCGACGATCGGGATGCGGAAGGCCGCCTCGGCCTGGCCGGGCGCGAAGTCGAGTCTGCCCTGGACCGGCTTCCAGTCCTGGTTGGCCTCGGCGCTGCGGTCGTAGTAGGCGTCGTAGCGGATCTCGCCGCGTTCGCTCGTGTCGTCGCGCACGACGGTGATGACGGCGTCGCCGTCGCCCTCGTTGACCGTGTAGCGGTCGGAGGTCAGGCGTATGGTGCCGGCGGCGGATGCGGCAGCCGGCGCGAGCAGCAGGACGGCGAACACCGCTGCGGCGAGTCGGAACAGGGTTCTGGACATGGGAGGCGGGGAGGGGACGGCGGGGACGGGATGTGCGACTTCCCCGGAGATCGGCCGGGAGCGCCGCCACATGAGCGACACGGTCAACGAACGGACGGATCGTCTACCAGCGCATGTGAGAGCGCGTGGGGGAGATCCCCCGCCGCCCCCGCAAGGGTCCCCGGGTCAGCCGCGAACGCTGTAGCGCGTGCCGGCCGTCAGCGCCAGCTGCGCGACGCCGATCGCCGCCAGCACGAGCGCGGCGGCCGCGTCGGCCGACAGCGCCAGCGGCAGCGCGACGAGCACCGCGCCGATCGCGAGCGCGTAGTCGAAGCCCTGATGGGCGGTGACGTCGCGCGGCGCGGTCGTGTCGAGCGCCAGGCCGATCGCGAGGACGCCGATCAGGACCGACAGGACGGTTCCGGCGGGCGTGAAGGAGAGCGCGAAGGGAGCGACCAGCGCCAGCACCCCGAGCAGCAGCTCGAACGCGCCATGAAGCGAGAGTGAGAGGGGTCGCAGAGCAGTCATAGTGCCGTCGATGGTGGGGATTTCGGCGTCCGTTGACTGTGAGGGTCCTCACATGCACGCGACCGTGCAGTGGAGCGCTGACACCAGTTGGTGACCGCACCGGGTCCCCGTCCCGGTACCGTGTCTGCGCGGTGACGACGAAGATCCGACTCGACACGCTGCTCGCCGAGCGAGGGGTCTTCGCCTCGCGTTCGCGCGCGGCCGCCTCCGTGCTCGCGGGCGAAGTGCTGATCGGCGGCGACCGCCGCCGTGCGGAGAAGCCCGGCCAGCTCGTCCCCGCCGACGTCGAGCTGGACGTGACCGCGGCGCCGGCGTTCGTCTCCCGCGGCGGCAGAAAGCTCGCCAACGCGCTCGACGGGATCGCGCTCGAGGTGGCCGGCCGCCAGGCGCTCGACGTCGGCGCCTCCACCGGCGGCTTCACCGACTGCCTGCTGCAGCGCGGTGCCGCCCACGTCGTCGCGCTCGACGTCGCCTACGGCGAGCTGCACTGGCAGGTCCGCACCGACGAGCGCGTGACCGTGATGGAGCGCGCGAACGCGCGCCGGCTGGAGCGCGACCAGCTGCCGTACGCGCCCGACCTCGTCGTCGCCGACGTGTCGTTCATCTCCTTGACGAAGATCCTGCCGGCCGTGCTCGCGGTCACCGCCGCGCGCTTCGACGCGCTGATGATGATCAAGCCGCAGTTCGAGGTCGGGCGGGAGCGCGTCGGCAAGGGCGGGGTCGTGCGCGACGCCGCCGACCGCCGCGCGGCGCTGATCGCCGTCGGCGCGGCGGCGCAGGAGCTGGGCGCCGCGGTGCTCGGCTACGTCTCTTCGGGGCTGCCAGGCCCGAAGGGCAACAGAGAGACGTTCGTATGGCTCGCGGAAGGCGCCCGTCCGGGCGCCCTCGCGGATCTGGAGTCGGCGGCCCGAGAGGTAGAGCCATGAGTGAGCGCAAGGTCGCGACGGTCTTCACGCACCGTCGCCCGACGGAGACGAGCGCCGCGCTCGGCGAGCTGGTCGCGGCCGCGCGCGCGGCCGGCTACACGCTGCGCTTCTCGCCCGAGGAGACGATCAAGCACAGCCTCCAGGCGGAGCCGGGGATCGAGGTCGACGCGCCACCGTCGCCCGACGCCGACATCTGCGTCGTGCTCGGCGGCGACGGCACGATCCTGCACGGTCTGCGCGCCTATGCGCGCACGGGGGTTCCGGTCTTCGGCGTCAACTTCGGCGAGGTCGGCTTCCTCGCGACCGTCGACCCCGACGACGACGTCGGCCGGGGCCTGCGCAGAGCGTTCGCCGGCGACTTCGAGGTGCTGTCGCTGCCCGGCATCGAGGCGCAGAGCGGCGGCGGGCAGTGGCTGGCGATGAACGACGTCTCGTTCCAGCGCCAGCAGGGGCTGCGCGTCGCGGACCTGGCGGTCGAGGTCGGTGACGAGGAGGTCGCGCGCGTCCGCTGCGACGGGCTCGTCGTCGCCACGCCGGCCGGCTCGACCGGCTACAACCTCGCCAACGGCGGCCCCGTGATGGCGTGGGGCGTGGAGGGGCTGGCCGTCTCCTACATCGCGCCGCACTCGCTGACGGCGCGCGCGCTCGTCGTCGCGCCGGCCGACCCGATCACGATCCGCAACCGCTCGCGCGAGGAGCCGGTCGACGTCTCGATCGACGGCCGCCCGGTCTGCGAGCTGCTGCCCGGCGGGGCGCTGTCGGCCCGCTTCCGCCACGACGTCGGGTCGCTGGCGCAGGCGCAGGACGCGAGCTTCTACCACCGCCTGCGCGAGAAGTTCGGGCGGTTGGCGAGCGGGCACTGAGGCCGTACGCGCGTTCGCCCGAACGCGCGTTCGCTTTTCCGTCCGACGGCTCTGATGCACTCCCGCGCATGCTTCACGAGCTGCGTGTCGAGAACCTCCTGCTGATCGAGCGGGCCGAGCTGCGCCTCGGGCCCGGGCTCAACGTGCTGACCGGCGAGACCGGCGCCGGCAAGACGATGCTGGCGCATGCGCTCGACCTGCTGCTGGGCGGCAAGGCGCGCAGCGGGATCGTGCGGCCGGGCGCCGCCGAGGCGTACGTCGAGGGCGTCTTCGACTTCCCGTCGCGATTGCGGGAGGCGCTCGGCGAGCGTCTGCCCGACGACGCCGAGGAGCTGGTGCTGGCGCGGCGGGTATGGGCCGACGGCCGCACGCGCGCCTACCTCAACGGCCGCTCGGCGACCGTCTCGGAGCTGCGTGAGATCGGCGGCGAGCTGCTCGCCTTCTACGGCCAGCACGAGCACCGCAGGCTGATGCTCGCCTCCGCGCAGCTGGAGATCGTCGACGGCTTCTGCGGCCCGGCGCAGCGCGAGCTGCGTGCGCGGGCGGCAGCGGCGCACGCGGAGCTGCGCGCGCTGAAGCGGCGGGCCGAGGAGCTCGGCGCGATCGGCGGCGCGCGCGAGCGCGAGCTCGACCTGCTCGAGTACGAGCTGCGCGAGATCGAGGAGGTCGACCCGAGCGAGGCCGAGCAGGCTGAGCTGGAGCGCGAGGCGGAGCGGCTGCGCCACCTGGAGGGGCTGCGCGGCGCGGCGATCGCCGGCGCCGAGGCGATCATGCCCGACAGCGGGGAGAGCGGCGCCAGCGCGCTGCTGGCCGGCGCCGTCGCCGCGCTCGACGGGATGGCCGGAGTCGATCCGGAGCTGGAGCCGCTGATCGAGCGTTACCGGGCGCTGGCGCTGGAGGCCGACGACCTCGCGACCGAGCTGCGCGGCTACGAGCAGGGGGTCGAGGGGGAGCCCGGCCGGCTCGACGAGGTGGAGGAGCGGCTGACGGCGCTGCAGCGGCTGGAGCGCAAGCACGGCGGCACGATCGCGGCGGTGCTCGCGCACGCCGACGAGTGCCGCGCGCGCCGCGACGAGCTGACCGGCGCCGAGGCGGCGCTGGAGGAGACGCGCGCCCAGCTGGAGCAGGCGCGCGGGCGTCTCGACGCTGTCGCGCGCGAGCTGCGGGCGGCGCGCGAGGAGGCCGCGCCAGCGCTGGCGGAGAGGGTCCGCGAGCGGCTGGCGGAACTGGCGATGGCCGGCGCGACCTTCGAGGTCGCGCTGTCGGAGCGCGACGAGCCCAACGCGACCGGCGGCGACACCGTCGAGCTGCTGATCGCGGCCAACCCGGGCGTGCCGGCCGGGCCGCTGCGCGACGTGGCGTCCGGGGGCGAGACCTCGCGCGTGATGCTGGCGCTGCTCGGCGTCGCCAACGCCGACGTGCAGGACGGCGCCGGGCTGCTCGTCTTCGACGAGATCGACGCCGGCATCGGCGGCCACACCGCGCGCGCGGTCGGGTCGCAGCTGCGGGCGCTGGCGGCCGGCCGCCAGGTGCTCTGCATCACGCACCTGCCGCAGGTCGCGGCGCATGCCGAGCGCCACTTCCGGATCGCGAAGGACGGCTCGACCGACACGGCGATCACGACCGTCACCGACCTGCCGAGAGCAGCCGTCGTCGGCGAGCTGGTGCGGATGCTCGGAGCCGACGAGACCGACAGAGCAGCGCGGCGCCATGCTAAGGAGCTGCTGAAGGCCGCCTAACGCCAGAATCAGGTGGGAGCGTCGTCGTGCGCCACCCGTAGAATGGGGTGGACGTGGCCGTCTTTCCCCCCACCGCGTCGCAGAACGACGCGGCCAGCAGCGAGGTCTCCGGCATCGCCCGGATCGGACGGCGCACCAAGCACCTCGTCAAGAGACTGCGGCCCGGCGACATCGCCATCATCGATCATCGCGACCTCGACCGCGTCTCTGGTGAAGATCTCGTCGCCTGCGGGATCGCCGGCGTCGTCAACTGCTCGCCGTCGTCGAGCGGCCGCTACCCGAACATGGGGCCGCTGCTGCTCGTGCAGGCCGGGATCGCGCTGATCGACGCGCCCGGCGCCGACCTGATGGACAGCCTCAGCGACGGCGACCCGGTCGTCCTCAGAGGCGGCCAGGTATGGCGGCGCGACCAGCTGATGGCCGAGGGCGAACGGCAGGAGCCCGAGCGTGTCCATGCGCTGACGGCGAAGCGCCGGCGCGAGATCGGCGACGCGCTGGAGGCGTTCGCGGCCAACACGGTCCAGTACATGATCGAGGAGCAGGACCTGCTCTCCGGCAAGCTGGAGCTGCCGACCTTCGACACCGACTTCCGCGACCGCCCGGTGCTGATCGTCGTGCGCGGCGTCGACCACAAGCGCGACATCAAGGCGCTGCGCGCCTACATCCGTGACGTCAAGCCGGTGCTCGTCGGCGTCGACGGCGGCGCCGACGCGATCATCGACGAGGGCTTCAAGCCCGACATGATCGTCGGCGACATGGACTCGGCGACCGAGCCGACGCTGCGATCCGGCGCCGAGCTGGTCGTCCACGCCTACTCCGACGGCCGCGCCCCCGGCCGCAACTACCTCGAGTCGCTCGGGCTCGACTACAAGATCGTGCCGGCCCCCGGCACCAGCCAGGACATCGCGATGCTGATCGCGGCCGAGAAGGGCGCCGAGCTGATCGTCTCCGTCGGCTCCCACTTCAACCTCGTCGAGTTCCTCGACAAGAACCGCCAGGGGATGGCGTCGACCTTCCTGACACGTCTGCGGATCGGCGAGCTGCTCGTCGACGCGAAGGGCGTCAGCCGCCTCTACAGACCGCAGCCGGGCCTCGCCCCGGTGCTGCTGCTGGCCGCGACCGGCGTCGTCGCGCTGATCGTCGTCATCCTCCTCACGCCCGCGCTGCACGACGTCGCCGACCTGCTGTGGCTGAAGCTGCAGGTCCTGCTCGGCATCGACGCCTAGCGCCGCCCCGCCCGTACCCGCCCCGACCCCGGATCGCCCAGACTCCCACCCGCACGCATGCTCAGCTTCCGCTACCACGCACTGTCGCTCGTCGCCGTCTTCCTCGCGCTCGTGATCGGGCTGCTGCTCGGCGTCGCGGTCGGCGACAGAGGCCTGGTCTCCAGCGCCGAGAGAGAGGTGCGCGACTCGCTGCGCAAGGACGTGCGCCAGGCGCAGCAGGAGCGCGACGACGCGCGAGACGAGCTGGAGCAGCGGCGCGTCTTCGAGGAGGACGCCTACCCGGCGCTCGTCGACGGCCGCCTGGAGGGGATGAGAATCGCCCTGATCGAGCTGGGCGGCTCCTCGGACAAGATGTGGGACCTGACCCGCAGCGCGCTGCAGGGATCGGGCGCCAGGCTGGCATCCGTCTCGGTCATCCGCGAGCCGCTCGACCTGGAGCGGATCGGCAAGGCCGCGAAGGGCACGCGCTACGAGAGAATCGCCGAGGACCCGTCGCTCGTGCACCCGTTCGGGACCCGCATGGGGATCCAGTTCACGCAGGGCGGCGAGCTGCTGGAGAGCGTCCGCGACGACCTGCTGGACCAGGGCAGCGGCACGCTCGAAGGCGCCGACGGCGTCGTGATCGTGCGCGACGAGCGCAGATTCGACGATCCCGAGGAGGCGAAGGCGGTCGAGGAGTTCGAGCACGGCCTGATCCGCGGCCTGCGCGTCGACAACGTCCCCGTCGTCGGCGTCGAGACGACTGACGCCGATCCGTCGCAGGTCGACTGGTTCAAGCAGCAGGACATGTCGAGCGTCGACGACCTCGACGATCCGCTCGGCCGCGCCGCGCTCGTCTTCGCGCTCGCCGGCGAGCGCGGCCACTTCGGCGTCAAGTCGACGGCCGACGGCGGCCGGCTGCCCCCGGTCCTGTAGCGCACCTTCGTCCGGCGCTGCCGCTACCTTCTCTCCACGTGCAAGCCCTTCCGACCCTCGTCGCGTTGGCGACGGCGATCATCGTGACGCCGTCGATCCTGCGCCACCTCTCGGAGGAAGGGCTGACGCGCGAGAACTACCGCGGCGGGCAGCTGCCGTTTCCCGGCGGCGTCGCGATCGTCGCCGCCGCGATCGTCGCGCTCGTGCCGCTCGCCCTGCTGCAGCAGCTCGCCGACGCCGACCTGTTCGCGCCGCAGACGGGCCTCGTCGTCACCTTCGCGCTCGGCGTCGCGCTGCTTGGCCTGATCGACGACCTGCTCGCCGGCAGACCGCGCGGCTGGCGCGGCCACGGGGCAGCCGTCCTGCGCGGTGGCTTCAGCACCGGCGCGCTGAAGGCGGTCGGGACGCTCGGTCTCGCGCTCTTCGTGCTGAGCGGGCAGGGGTACGACGACGGCAGGTACCTGCTCGCCGTCGCGCTGCTCGTGCTGACGACCAACCTCTTCAACCTGCTCGACCTGCGCCCGGGCCGCTCCGCGAAGGGCTTCGTGCTGCTCGCCGCGGCGCTGACGCTCGGCGCCTGGGACGCCGCCCCGTTGGAGGCGCTCGGCCTGTTCGCCGCGCCGGTGCTCGTCGCCGGCCTCTACGACCTGCGCGAGCGCGCCATGTTGGGCGACACGGGCGCGAACCTGATCGGCGGCCTCGCCGGATTGTGGTTGATTCTGACTCTCGGCACCACCGGCCAGGCGATCGCGCTCGCCGTGGTCCTCGCACTGACCGTCTACGGTGAGTTCCGCTCCCTCTCGGCGCTGATCGAGCGGACCCCACTCCTGCGTCATCTAGACTCGATCGGAAGGAACGCCCCGCATGCCTGACGCCCCCACAAGCGGTACCACCCGCTTCATCTTCGTGACCGGGGGCGTGGTGTCCTCGCTCGGCAAGGGGATCGCGGCGGCGTCGATCGGCCGGCTGCTGGTGGCGCGCGGCTTCACCGTCCAGCTGCAGAAGCTCGACCCGTACATCAACGTCGACCCGGGCACGATGTCGCCGTACCAGCACGGCGAGGTGTTCGTCACCGAGGACGGCGCCGAGACCGACCTCGACCTCGGTCACTACGAGCGTTTCACCGACGTCAACGCCCGTCGCGGCTCCAACGTGACCGCCGGCGGCATCTACAACTCGGTGATCCGGCGCGAGCGCCGCGGCGACTACCTCGGCGGCACCGTCCAGGTGATCCCCCACATCACCGACGAGATCAAGCAGCGCGTCAAGCTGATGGCCGACGCCAGCGACGTCGACTTCGTCATCACCGAGATCGGCGGCACCGTCGGCGACATCGAGTCGCTGCCGTTCCTGGAGGCGATCCGCCAGTTCCCGTCCGACGTCGGCCGCCGCAACTGCATGTACATCCACCTCACGCTCGTGCCGTACATCGGCCACGCGGGTGAGCTGAAGACGAAGCCGACGCAGCACTCGGTCAACGAGCTGCGCCGCATCGGCATCGGCGCCGACATGCTGCTGTGCCGCTCGGAGTCGCTGCTGAGCAAGGACATCCGCAAGAAGATCGCGCTGTTCGCCGGCCTGCCGGTCGAGGCGATCGGCTCGGCGGTCGACGTCGACCACATCTACCGCGTCCCGCTCGTCTACCGCGAGCAGGGGATCGACGACTTCGTGCTCGACCACTTCCGCATCACCGACGCCCCGGCGCCCGACCTCGGCGGCTGGGAGGAGATGACCGGCCGTGCCGTCGGTGCCACGCAGCGCGTCAGAATCGCGCTCGTCGGCAAGTACATCAAGCTCGAGGACGCCTACCTCTCCGTCGTCGAGTCGCTCAAGCACGCCGGCATCGAGCACGGCACGCAGATCGACGTCGACTGGATCGACTCCGAGCAGCTGGAGACCGACGCGGCGCGCGAGCGGCTCAACCAGGCCGACGGCGTGCTCGTCCCAGGCGGCTTCGGCGGCCGCGGGATCGAGGGCAAGATCTGCGCCGCTCAGGTCGCGCGCGAGGACAGCATCCCGTACCTCGGCATCTGCCTCGGCATGCAGGTGGCGGTCGCGGAGTTCGCCCGCCACGTCGCGAACATGCCGGGCGCCAACTCGACCGAGTTCGACCCCGAGACGCCCTACCCGGTGATCGACCTGCTGCCGGAGCAGAAGGAGATCTCCGACCTCGGCGGCACGATGCGGCTCGGCGCCGACCCGGTCAAGCTGCACGAGGGCACGCGCGCCCGCGAGCTGTACGGCGAGGCGGTCATCTACGAGCGCCACCGCCATCGCTACGAGGTCAACAACCACCTCCGCCGCCGCCTGGAGGCGGCCGGGCTGATCTGCTCGGGCACCTCGCCCGACGACCAGCTGGTCGAGGCGGTCGAGCTGCCGGTCGAGGAGCATCCCTTCTTCGTCGCCTCGCAGTACCACCCGGAGTTCAAGTCGCGGCCGCAGCGGCCGGCGCCGCTCTTCCGCGGCTTCGTGCGCGCCGCGCTCGACCGCGCGCAGGCGCGCGGGACGGCGGGCGGCGAGGCGCACGACGGATCGCTCGCGAACGGCTCGGGCGTTCCGACCGCGTGAGGCGGGCCGACGCGGGGGAGCGGGAGCGGCTTGGCGAGCTGTTCGCCGAGCTGTGCGCGATCGAGAGCCCGTACGGGAACGAGCGGGCTTGCGCTGACCGCGTGAGCGCGGAGCTGCGCGGGCTCGGCCTGGAGGTCTTCGAGGACGACGCCGGCGCGGCCGTCGGCGCCAACGCCGGCAACCTGCTGGCGCGGGTGCCCTCACGGGACGAGATCGCCGGTGCGCCGACCGGCCCGTCGATCCTGCTCTGCGCCCATCTCGACACCGTCCCGCTGACCGCGCCGGTCGAGCCGGTCCTGGTCGACGAGGGCTGGGAGAACCGCCACGACGCGATCCTCGGCGCCGACAACAAGGCCGCCGTCGCGGTGATCCTCGCGGTCGCCCGGCGCGCCGTCGCCGAGCCGCCGCCGGTCGGGCTGGAGCTGCTGTTCACCGTCAGCGAGGAGTACGCGCTCGCCGGCGCCAAGCAGTTCGACGTCGCGCAGCTGCGCAGCGCCTTCGGCTACGTCTTCGACCACGCGACGCCGATCGGCGAGGTGATCGTCGCCTCGCCGACGTACCACCGCCTGACGGCCGACTTCCACGGCGTCGCGGCCCACGCCGGGATCCGTCCGGAGGACGGCCGCAGCGCGATCGCGGCCGCCGCGCGCGCGATCACGGCGATGCCGCTCGGCCGGCTCGACGCGGAGACGACCGCCAACGTCGGCACGATCCGCGGCGGCTCGGGGATCAACGTCGTGCCCGACGCCTGCCGCGTCGAGGCGGAGGCCCGCTCGCTCGACGAGACGAAGGTCGAGGCGCTCGTGACCGAGCTGGTCGACCACATCCACGACGGCGCCAACGCCGCCGAGTGCGACGTCGACGTGACCGTCGAGCAGCTCTTCAAGGGCTACAGGGTCAGACCGTCGGCGCCGCAGCTGGTCGCGGCCGAGGCGGCGTTGCACGCCTGCGGCTACGTGCCGCGGCGGATCGTCTCCGGCGGCGGCTCGGACGCCAACGCCTTCATCGCCGCCGGCTTCCCGTGCCTCAACCTCGCCAACGGCACCGAGCGCGCCCACCAGGTCGACGAGCGCGTCGCCGTCGTCGCACTCGACGGGATGCTCGACGTCGCTCTGACGCTCGTCGGCGAGGCGGCGACGGTGCTGTGCTGAAGCTCCGCCGCGGCATCGTGCTGAGCGTGCTGGCACCCGAGGGCGGCTGGCAGCGGCTGACGGCCGAGGTCGACGGCGAACCGCGTCCGGCGGTCGCCGACGTCGGCACGGTGGGGGAGTGCGCCGACGGCGACGAGGTGGTCGTCAACGTCGAGGCGCGCGACCTCGCGCTCGGCTCCGGCGGCTTCGACGTGGTCCACGTCAACCTCACGCGCGGCCTCGACGGCGAGAGCTTGCCGGGCGCGCACGTGATGAAGCTCAACTACAGCCCGCTGCAGCACGCCGTGCGGCCGGTGGAGGAGCGCGACGACACCGCGCCCGGTGACGCCGCGACCGACGCGCTCGACGACCTCCCGCTGCGCGCCCCTGTCGCCGTCTTCCCGCTGCACGGCCACCTCGCCCCGGTCGCGTGGGCGCTGGGCCAGGCACGGCCGGGAACGCGCGTCGGCTACGTGCAGACGGCCGGCGGCGCGTTGCCGGGGGCGATGTCGGGGACGGTGCGGGAGCTGCTGGAGCGCGGCCTGCTCGCCGGCCACACGACCGCGGGCGCGGCCTACGGCGGCCGTGACGAGGCGATCACGACCGCCGGCGCGATTCACGACGGCATCGCCGCCCAGGGCTGGGAGGTCGCGCTCGTCGGCCCGGGACCGGGGATCCTCGGCTCAGGCTCGGCGCTCGGCCACGGCGGCATCGTCGGGCTCGACAGCGCCCACGCGGCGCTCGCGCTCGGCTGCCGCACGGTGCTCGTCGCGCGCATGTCGGCCGGCGACCCGCGCCCCCGCCACCAGGGCCTGTCGCACCACACGCGCACGGTGCTGGAGCTGCTGCTCGCGCCGGTGACCGTGCCGGTGCCGATCGGCGCGACCGACCCCGGCTTCGCCGTCGCGCGGAAGCGCGGCCACGTCGTCCACGAAGCCCACGCCGAGCTCGACGGCTATGCCGCCAGCGGACTGCCCGCGCGCACGATGGGACGGTCGCTGGACCAGGATCGACCGTTCTTCGCCGCCGCGCTCGCGGCCGGCGCGACGCTGGGAGGGATGTTGCCGTGACGGAGTTCGAGAAGCTCGGCCAGGAGACGATCTGGAAGGGTCACGTCGTCGAGGTCCGGGTCGAGAGATTCCGTCATGCCGACGGCGCCGTCGTCGAGCGCGACAACATGCACCACCCGGGCGCGGTCGCGATCGTCGCCGTCGACGACGAGCACGTCTGGCTCGTGCGCCAGCCGCGCGAGATCTGCGGCGTCGGCGACCTGCTGGAGCTGCCCGCCGGGAAGCTCGACGTCGTCGGCGAACCGCCGCTGGAGACCGCCAGGCGCGAGCTGGCCGAGGAGATCGGCAAGGCGGCCGAGCGGTGGGAGCCGCTGAAGGGCTTCTTCACCAGCTGCGGCTTCAGCGACGAGCGTCTGGAGCTGTTCTACGCGAGCGGCCTGCGCGACGTGCCGCAGCCGGATGTCGAGGAGGACGAGCGGATCGAGATCGTCCCGTGGCCGCTCGATCGCCTCGACGACGCGATCGCCGCATGCCAGGACGCGAAATCGCTGATCGGGCTGCTGCTGCTCCAGCGGCGGCGGCTGCGCGCGGCGTAGCGCACAGCCGCCCGAGGCTGGGCGCTTCGTTGCGGCGGCAGGAGCCGCCGCCCGGGGGTGGAACCACGGTGTCGATGACGACGACGCCGCTGATCGAACCGCTGCGCACCGGCTCCTTCGAGGACCTGGTGCTCGACTTCATCGCGTACCTGGAGCTGGAGCGCGGCCTGAGCCGCAACACGCTCGAGGCGTATCGCTCCGACCTGCTCCAGTACGGCGCGTTCCTGCAGCGCGCCGGCAAGGACGCGCTCGACGTCGACCACAGCGATCTCGCGGCCTTCGTCGGCGCGCTGGCGCAGGGCGGCGACGGCCGCGCGCCCGCCGCGGCCACGACCGTCCAGCGCAAGGTGGCCTGCCTGCGCTCGTTCTACCGTCACCTGCGCCGCGAGGAGATCCTCGACCGCGACCCGACGGCCGAGCTGAAGGGCCCGCCGCGCGGCAAGCGGCTGCCGAAGGTGCTCAGCCGCGACGAGGTCCAGCAGCTGCTGACACAGCCGAGAGGGACGAATCCCGCCGCGCTGCGCGACCGCGCGCTGCTGGAGCTGATGTACGCCTGCGGCCTGCGCGCCTCCGAGGCGGTCGACATGCAGCTCGACGAGATCGACGTCGAGGACGGCGTCCTGCGCGCCAACGGAAAGGGCAGCAAGGAGCGGCTCGTCCCGATCGGCTCGAAGGCGCTCGAGGCGCTGCGCTTCTACCTGCTGCGCGGCCGTCCGATCCTCGTCGGCGTCAACGAGGAGAAGCGCGTCTTCGTCAACCAGCGGGGGCAGGGCCTGACGCGCCAGGGGCTCTACAAGATCGTCCAGCGCCACGCCAGAAGCGCCGGCCTGAGCGACAAGATGAGCCCGCACACGCTGCGGCACACCTTTGCCACGCACCTGCTCGCCGGCGGCTGCGACCTCCGCTCGCTGCAGGAGATGCTCGGCCACGCCGACATCGCCACGACGCAGATCTACACGCACCTCTCGGCCGACCGGCTGCGGGACGTGTACTTCGACGCGCACCCGCGCGCGCAGCTTCGCTAGCCTCCGCGCCCATGCCAGGGGTCAACCGTCCGAGCGCACGACGCGCGATCGTCGTCGTGCTCGACGCCGTCGGCGCCGGCGCGCTGCCGGACGCGGCCGCCTACGGCGACGCCGGCGCCAACACGCTCGCCCATCTCGCTGAGCTGGCCGGCGGGCTCGAGCTGCCGCGGATGGAGCGGCTCGGGCTCGGCTCGATCCTGCCGCTGGAGGGCGTCGCGCCGTCGACGGCTCCGGTGCTCCACGGCCGCCTCCACGCGCTCGGCCCCGGCAAGGACTCCACGACCGGCCACTGGGAGCTGATGGGCGTCGTCGCGCGTCAGCCGCGCCCCACCTATCCCGACGGCTTCCCGCCCGAGGTGATCGCGCTGATCGAGCGGGCGAGTGGACGCACGGTGCTCTGCAACGCGCCGACCGACGGCATCACCGTGATCGACGAGTACGGCGAGGCGTCGCTGCGCGACGGCGCGCTGATCGTCTACACCTCGCAGGACTCGGTCCTCCAGATCGCCGCGCACACCGACGCGCTGTCTGCGCAGGAGCTGCACAGACTCTGCGCGCGCGTGCGCAAGCTGATGGTGGGGGAGCACGCGGTCGGGCGCGTGATCGCGCGCCCTTTCGACGGGCCGCCCGGAGCCTTCGAGCGCACGCGCGACCGCCGCGACTTCGCGCTGCCGCCGACCAGCCGCAGCCATCTCGACGAGCTGCGCGAGGCCGGCATCGAGACGCACGCGGTCGGCAAGGTCGGGCAGTTGTTCGGCGGCGGCGGCTTCGCTCACCAGCACGCGGGCGCGACGAACGCCGAGGCGATCGCGGCGACGACCGCGCTGCTCGAGCGGCTGGACGAGGGGTTCGTCTTCACGAACCTGATCGAGACCGATCAGGTCTACGGTCACCGCAAGGACGTCGCCGGCTTCCATCGTGCGCTGAGAGAGATCGACGTCGCGGTCGGCCGCTGGGAGGAGCTGATGCGGCCCGGCGACCTGCTCGTGCTGACCGCCGACCACGGCTGCGATCCGGCCCAACCCGGAACCGACCACACGCGCGAGCACGCGCCGCTGCTGGCACTCTTCGACGGCCACGGCGGTCGCCGCCACGACGGTCCGCTCGCCGACGTGGGGGCGAGCGCGCTGCGCTGGCTCGCCGGCCGTGACGCGCCCGCGCTGCCGGGCACGCCGTTCGTCGGCTGAGCGCCGGCGCGAACCCACCTGCGCGAAGCCGGACTCCCCGCCGCGGGCTCAGCCGCTGAGTCCCTCCTCGTGCGCGGCCCGCAGTCGGCTCGGCGCCCGCGCCAGCCACGCCTCGACGAGCAGCTCGCGCAGCTCCCCGGCGTCGACCTGCGCCAGCCGTACGAGCACCATCGGATAGCCGTCGTAGTGCGAAGTCGTGAAGAACTTGCGTGGTTCCGCCGCGATCAGCGCCTCCTTCTCCGCAAGCTCCGCGCACATCAGCACGAGCACGTCGTTGCCGGCGTCGGCCGGCGCGCCTCTGCCGCCGCCGTCGAACCGCAGCCGCGCGAACAGTCTGTCCTTGACGCGGAAGCCCGGCGTCCCGTAGGAGGGGCGCTCGCTCGTCTCCGGCAGCTCGAGCGCGAGCCGCCGCACGTCGTCGACGTCGGCCATGGCGGATGTCTACCACCGCCGCAGCCGCGATACTCCACAACCCATGGTCTGGCGCTGGCTGAGACACCACGTCACGGAGGGCCACGCCGGCACGGTCGTCTACGGCTCGATCGTCGTGCTGGCGCTCGTGCTCGTGCTCGACCACGAGCACGCCTCGCCCGCCACCGCGATCATCTCGATCGTCGGCGCCGCGTTCGTGGTCGCCGTCGCGGAGGCGTACGCCGAGTTCCTCCAGGAGATGATCGAGCTGCACCGGCCGCTCACCGGCAGAGACCGCCGCGAGATCCTCGCCGGCATCGCCGTCCACGGCGTCGCGGCGCTCGCGCCGATCGTCTTCTTCGTGCTCGCGGCGCTCGACTGGATGGAGCTGGAGACGGCGTACACGACGGCGAAGTGGTTCGGCGTCGCGATACTCGGCCTCTATGCCTTCGGCGCCTACCGCGCCGCCGGCGTCTCGGTCGGCCGCAGCCTCGTCGCCGGCGCCGTGCTGACCACCATCGGCGTGCTGCTGGTGCTGCTCAAGTCACTCGTCGGCCACTGAGCTCGACCGCCTCGTAGAACACCTCCTCCCAGACGTCGACGTGGTGCGCGAGCACGTGCTCGCGACCCCAGCGCTGGCCCTTCTTCGCCAGCTTGCGGCGCCCGCGGCCGTCGCGCACGAGCTGGTCGACGGCATCGAACCAGTCGTCGTCGCCGACGAGCCGGCCGCCCTGCTCCTCGCCCATCCCTTCGTAGGGGCCGATCGGCGAGGCGAGCCACGGCACGCCCGCGACCGCGTACTCCTTCAACTTGATGTCCGAGCGCGAGAAGTTGGCCTCGATCTCGGTCGCCAGCGGCGCGATCCCGATGTCGAAGCCCGCGATCGCGGGCCCCAGCTCCGGGAAGGTGACCGTCGGGCGCCGGTTGTAGCGGTCGCCGCCGAGCCGCAGGTCGATCGGCCCGACGCTCTCGACGTGGAGGTCCTCGTGGCGGTCGAGCAGCTCCTTGAAGACCTCGTCGAGTCCGAGCAGATCCCAGTCCTTCTGGTGGTCGATCCACGCTATCCAGCCGATCACGATGCCTTCGTGGTGGCGTCTGCCGAGGCCGAGGTTGGGCGCGGCGAGGTAGTTGGGGATCGTGATGACGGCGCGCGCCCCCTCACGCAGGAAGATGTCGCCGAGCTCGTCGCGGGTCGTCGTGACGACGTCGACGAGCTGGATCATCTCGCGCAGGTCGGCGAGGTAGGCCTGCGCCTCGGCATCGCCGTCGAGGCGCACGCTGACGACGTCGTCGTCGCAGTCCCACACGACGGTCGTCCCCTGCGCCTGCAGCGCGCGCACGAGCTCGCGCGCCTCGGGCTCTCTGTAGCGCGCGAGGAACGCGACCTCGCACTCGGGCAGCGGGCCCTCGAGGTCGGCGGCCGTCAGCCGCAGGTCGATCTGGTGTCCGCGCCGGTCCAGCTCGATCATCGGCTGGTAGGCGCGGTAGTGCGAACTCGGCACGTCCTGGTTCGCGTACGCGGCGATCTGCATCAACGTCCCCCTCGTCGGTTTGCGTGCAACCCCGCCGCCGATCTTAAGACCCCGGAATCCGGTGAGCAACCCGCCGTGCCGCGCCCGATATCTTCGACGCCGTGCCAGAGCTGCCTGAAG
The DNA here is from genome assembly GCF_033542075.1 of Conexibacter stalactiti. Lineage (NCBI taxonomy): Bacteria > Bacillati > Actinomycetota > Thermoleophilia > Solirubrobacterales > Conexibacteraceae > Conexibacter > Conexibacter stalactiti. Next base: position 21,467 of record NZ_JAWSTH010000020.1, on the reverse strand, counting down.
TAGAGACCGTCCGCCGCCAGCTGGAGCCCCGTCTCGTCGGTCGCGTGCTGGTCGCGTATGCCGTCCGCGACGAGCGCTGGACCGCGCCGCGCGCCCCCAACGAGGTCGTCGCCCCGCTGATGGGCCGGCGGATCGAGGGCTTCCACCGCCGCGGCAAGTACCTGATCTGGGAGGCGGAGGAGGAGCTGTTCCTGCTGATCCACCTGCGGATGACGGGCAACCTGCTCTACGACGCGCCCGCCAGAACACCGTACACGCGCGCGCACTTCGGCTTCGACGACGGCCATGACCTGCGCTTCGTCGACCCGCGCCGCTTCGGCACCGGCTGGCTGGTCGCGGGCCAGGACCAGCTTGACGCCTACCTCGACGCGCGGCTCGGCGTCGAGCCGTTCTCCGACGCCTTCACGGCCGAGCACCTGAGAGCGCTCGCGCACGGCTCGCGCGCGCCGATCAAGGCGTTCCTGCTCGACCAGAAGCGGATCGCCGGTGTCGGCAACATCTACGCCGACGAGGCGCTGTTCCGCTCCAAGTTGCATCCGCTGCGCCCCGCCGGCAGAGTGACGACCGCGCAGTGGGAGCTGCTGCGCGACGCGATCGTCGCCGCGCTCACCGCCGGCATCGACGCCAGAGGCGCCTCGATCGACGACTTCCGCGACCTCGACGGCGCGCGCGGCTCCTTCCAGGACCGCTTCCTGATCCACCGCCGCGCCGACGAGGGCTGCGTCGAGTGCGGCGGCCCGGTCCGCAAGATCCACGCTGCCGGCCGCGGCACGTACGTCTGCGAGAACTGTCAGCCGCGGCCGCGCGGCGCGAGAATCGTGCCGATGACGCGCTGACGCGGCTGCGCAGCGGCCGCGTCAGCCGAGCGCCCCGCTACGATTCGACATTCCCGGAAAGCCGACCGGCTATCGGGTGAAGGCCTGAAACATCCCCCACACGAGGAAGCGAAGCTCCTTTCATGCGTCCGACACGTCGTCATGCCGTCGCCCTGCTCACGGCCGCCGCACTGCCGTTGACCCTGGCCGCCTGCGGCTCCGACGACGACTCGTCGGAGACGACCGCGAGCACGACCGCCGCCGGCGCGGCGACGACCGCGGCCGCCGCCTGCGAGAAGGACAGCCTCGCGCTCGTCAACGACGGCCAGCTGACCGTCGCGACCGACAGACCGGCCTACCCGCCGTACTTCGAGGACGACGACCCGACCAACGGCAGAGGGTTCGAGAGCGCCGTCGCCTACGCGATCGCCAGACAGCTGGGCTTCGCCGAGGGCGAGGTCAGATGGGTGATCGAGCCGTTCAACTCCTCGTATGCGCCGGGTCCCAAGCGCTTCGACTTCGACGTCAACCAGATCTCGATCACGCCGCAGCGTGAGAGAGCGGTCGACTTCTCCTCGCCGTACTACACCGCCCCGCAGGCGGTCGTCGCGCTGAAGAGATCGGACGCCGCCAGAGCGACCTCGCTCGCCGACCTCGAGGACGCGCAGCTCGGCGTCCAGATCGGCACGACCAGCCTCGATGCCGCGACCGAGAGCATCGCGCCGTCGAAGCAGCCGAAGGTCTTCAATGACTCCAACGACGTCGTCCGCGCGCTCAAGCAGGGCCAGGTCGACGCCGTCGTGGTCGACCTGCCGAGTGCCTTCTACCTGACGGCCGCGCAGGTCCCCGAGGCCGCGATCATCGGCCAGTTCGAGGCGCCCGGCGGCGACTCGTGGGGCGCGCTGCTGGCGAGAGACTCGGAGCTGACCGACTGTGTCTCCAGAGCGGTCGACGAGCTGAGAGCGGACGGCACGCTCGACAGACTCGAGCAGCAGTGGATGGGCGAGGCCGCCGGCGCGCCCGAGCTTCAGTAGCGGTCCGGCGCGCCGGGCCCGCACGGTGTCCGCCGTCGAACAGACCGACCGCAGAGCGATTCGCGCCGCCGCCCGCCGGCGGCGCGACCGGCGCGGCTTCCTGATCGCGCTCGCCTCCTCGGTCGTCGTGATCGGCGGCCTCGCCACGCTCGTCGTGACCAGCCCCGGCTGGGACGACGTGCGCGAGACCTTCTTCTCGTGGGAGGCGTTCAAGACCAGCTTCCCGGACGTGCTGAGAGGGTTCTGGCTCGACGTGAAGCTGTTCATGATCGTCGAGGCGGTCGTGCTGGTGCTCGGCCTCGCGATCGCGTTGGCGCGCACGACGAAGGCGCCGGCGCTGTTCCCGGTCCGGCTGCTGCTGTCGGTCTACACCGACGTGATGCGCGGCGTGCCGACGATCCTGCTCGTCTACCTCGTCGGCTTTGGGATCCCGGCGCTGGCGATCGAGGGCTGGCCGAGCGATCCGGTCGTGCTCGGCGGCGCGGCGCTGGCGCTGACCTACAGCGCCTACGTCTCGGAGGTCTATCGCTCCGGCCTCGACGCGGTGCATCCGTCGCAGCGCGCCGCGGCGCTGGCCGTCGGGCTCAACCGCACCCAGGCGCTGCGCTTCGTCGTCCTGCCGCAAGCCGTCAGACGCGTGATCCCGCCGCTGCTGAACGACTTCATCTCGCTGCAGAAGGACGTCGCGCTGATCTCCGTGCTCGGCCCGCTGGAGGCGTTTCGCGTCGCGCAGATCCAGGCGTCGTCGGACTTCAACTACACGCCGCTGCTGGCTGCCGCGCTGCTCTACATCTGCGTGACGGTGCCGTTGGCGCGCTTCGTCGACCACATGCAGAGCCGCGGCCGTCGCGCCCGCGAGGCGGAGGCGGTGACGGCGTGAGCGCCTCCAGCCCCGTCGTCGAGCTGCGCGGCGTCACGAAGGCCTACGGCGAGCTGCAGGTGCTGCGCGGGATCGACCTCGCCGTGCACGAGCACAAGGCGATCGCGCTGATCGGCGCGTCCGGTTCCGGCAAGTCGACGCTGCTGCGCTGCATCGACCTGCTCGACGAGATCGACGACGGCGACGTGCTGATCGACGGCGAGGTCGTGACCGATCCGAGCGTCCGGCCGCCGGCGGTGCGCCGCAGACTGGGGATGGTCTTCCAGGCGTTCAACCTCTTCCCGCACCTGACGGTGCTGGAGAACGTCACGCTGGCGCCGCGCCGGGCACACAAGGTGCGGCGCGCGGAGGCGGAGGAGCGGGCGCGCGAGCTGCTGGCGCGCTTCGGCCTCGCCGGGCGCGAGGACTCCTACCCGGACCGCCTCTCCGGCGGTCAGCAGCAGCGCGTCGCGATCGTGCGCGCGCTGGCGCCGAACCCGCGCGCGCTGCTGCTCGACGAGGTCACCAGCGCGCTCGACCCCGAGCTGGTGGGGGAGGTGCTGGAGGCGGTGCGGGAGCTGAAGGCGGAGGGGATCACGATGCTGATCACCACGCACGAGATGGGCTTCGCGCGCGAGGTCGCCGACGAGGTCTGCTTCCTGCACGAGGGTTTGATCGTCGAGCGCGGCGCGCCGGAGGAGATCTTCACCGCCCCGCGGCAGCCGGAGACGCAGCGCTTCCTCAGACGGCTGCTCGACGCGAAGCGGGTCTAGGCGGGGCGCTGCACGGCGAGCAGCTCGGCGAGCTTGCCGCTCTTGTCGGCGGCTGCGAGCTGGTCGTAGCCGCCGAGCGTCTCGCCGTCGATCAGGATCTGCGGGAAGGTCATCATGCCGGTCAGCTCGACGAGCTTCGCGCGTCCGTCGGGATCACGTGCCAGATTGATCTCTTCGAACTCCAGCGCGCGCTTTTCGAGCAGCGCTTTCGCCCGCACGCAGTACGGGCAGAAATCAGTGGTGTAGAGCATGATCTTTGCCATTACTTCAGGGAATATAGCGACCCCCGCGAAAGTGGCCGGGCGCGCCCGCTCGACGGGCGGCCGCTGAGATGGCATCCCGCTCGCTGCGGACTGAGGCGATCGTGCTGCGCTCGATCCGCTTCGGCGAGGCCGACCGCATCCTCCACCTCTACACGCCCGAGCACGGCCGCCTCGGCGCGATCGCGAAGGGGGCGCGCAGAACGCGCAGCCGCTTCGGCGCGCGGCTGGAGCCGTTCTTCCACCTGACGCTGAACCTCCACCTCAGCCGCGGCGACCTGCACACGGTCACGACCGCCGACACGATCGACCCGCACGGCCCGCTGCGCGAGCGCGCCGCCTCGCTCGACGCCGCCGCGCGCGCCTGCGACGCCGTCTCCCGCCTGTTCGAGACCGACGACCCGAGCCCCGCGGTCTTCCATCTGCTGGCGAACAACCTGACGCTGCTCGACGGCGACGCGCGCCACGCCGAGCCGGCGTCCCAGCTCGCCTTCCGCCTCAAGCTGCTCGTCGCCGGCGGCTTCACGCCGCAGCTGGCCTCGTGCGCATCGTGCGGCGAGAGCGATCACCTCAGCGGCTTCTCCGGCGCGGCCGGCGGCGTCGTCTGCAGCGCCTGCGAGGCGTCGGCCTTCCCGTTGACGGAGGAGGCGCACGGCTTTCTCGTCGGGGCGCTGGGGAGGCCGCTCGCGGATGCGCCGCAGGCCAGCCTGCGCGCGCTGCGGCAGGCGGAGCGGGCGATCAGCGAGACGGCCGAGCACCACGCCCACGTCCACTTGCGGTCGTTGGCGCGACAGTAAGTGGTCCGACCAATATAGTGCCGGGATGACCGAGAGAGCTGTGCCTGACACGACGTTTGTCTACGACTTCGCGCAGGGGTCGCGCGAGAGACGTGATCTGCTTGGTGGCAAGGGGGCGAACGTCGCCGAGATGACCCGCATCCTCGGGGCCGACCGAGTACCAGCGGGCTTCACGATCACGACGGAGGCGTGCGTCGCCTACATGGAGGCCGATCGCACCGAGCCCGACGGCCTCGCGGCCGAGGTCGCGGGGGCGCTCGCGCGGCTGGAGACCCACGTCGGCAAGCGCCTCGGCGACGACGCCGACCCGCTGCTCGTCTCCGTCCGCTCCGGCGCGCGCGAGTCGATGCCGGGGATGATGGACACCGTCCTCAACCTCGGCCTCAACGACCGCTCGGTCGAAGGCCTCGCGGCGAAGACCGGCAACGCCCGTTTCGCGTGGGACTCCTACCGCCGCTTCGTGCAGATGTTCGGCAACGTCGTGCGCGGCGTGCCGAGCGAGCGGATCGAGGCGACGATCAGAGCGTTGAAGGGCGAGCACGGCGCGACGCTCGACACCGACCTCGACGTCGACGCGCTGCGCGAGCTGACGGCCCGCTTCAAGACCTTGTTCGAGGAGCACACCGGCGAGCCGTTCCCGCAGGAGCCCGGCGAGCAGCTGCGCCAGTCGATCCGCGCCGTCTTCGACTCGTGGATGGGCGAGCGCGCGATCCACTACCGCCGCATCAACCGCATCCCCGACGCCTGGGGCACGGCGGTCAACGTGCAGCAGATGGTCTTCGGCAACAAGGGCGACACGTCGGGCTCCGGCGTCGCCTTCAGCCGCGACGAGGTGACCGGCGAGCCCGAGCCCTCCGGCGACTTCCTCCAGAACGCGCAGGGCGAGGACGTCGTCTCCGGCGTGCGCAACACGCGCGACATCGCCGAGCTGGCCGAGATCATGCCCGCCGCGCACGCCGAGCTGATGGAGATCCTGCGCACGCTGGAGCGCCACTACGGCGACATGCAGGACACGGAGTTCACGATCGAGGAGGGGCACCTCTACATGCTCCAGACGCGCAACGCGAAGCGGCCGGCGCAGGCGGCCGTGCGCTTCGCCGTCGACGCGGTGCATGAGGGGCTGCTCGACCGCGACGGCGCGCTGCTGACGATCGACGCGAGCGCGCTCGACGCGCTGCTGCACCCGACCTTCGACCCGTCCGCCGAGATCCACCAGCTGGCGCGCGGCGTCGCCGCCTCGCCGGGCGCGGCGAAGGGCGCGGTCGTCTTCACGGCCGACGAGGCGGTCGCGGCCGCGGCCGAGGGACGCGCGGTGGTGCTCGTGCGGCCGTTCACCGAGGCCGAGGACGTCGCCGGCTTCCACGCCGCGAAGGGGATCCTCACCAGCGAGGGCGGCAAGGCGTCGCACGCGGCGCTGGTGGCACGCGGGATGGGGCGGCCGTGCGTCTGCGGCGCCTCGACGCTGGAGATCGACGTCGAGGGCGGCGAGATACGCGCGCCCGGCGGCGTCGTCATACGCGCCGGCGAGCAGATCGCGATCAACGGCTCGACCGGCCTGATCACGACCGACGACGTGCCGCTCGTCGAGGCCGAGTGGAGCGAGCAGTTCGAGACGGTGCTGGAGTGGTGCGACGAGCTGCGCACGCTCGGCGTGCGCGCCAACGCCGACACGCCTCAAGACGCCAGACGGGCGCGCGAGTTCGGCGCCGAGGGGATCGGCCTCTGCCGCACCGAGCACATGTTCATGGCGGCCGACCGCCAGCCGAAGATGCGCGCGATGATCCTGGCCGACGGGGAGGAGGAGCGGCGCGCGGCGCTGGAACAGCTGCGCCCGCTGCAGCAGGAGGACTTCGAGGGCCTGTTCGAGGCGATGGCCGGCGTGCCGGTCTGCATCCGCTTGCTCGACCCGCCGCTGCACGAGTTCCTGCCGCAGCGCCACGAGGTCGAGGCGGAGCTGGCCGACCTGCGCTCCGCCGGGGCGGCGGAGGGCGGCGCCGGCGGCGGGAAGATCGCCGAGCTGGAGCGGACGCTCGTGCGCGTCAAGACGCTGGAGGAGGTCAACCCGATGCTCGGCACGCGCGGCTGCCGCCTCGGGATCCTCTTCCCGGAGATCTACGAGATGCAGGTCGTCGCGATCTTCGACGCCGTCCTGGCGGTGCGCGAGCGGACCGGGAAGGCGCCGCTGCTGGAAGTGATGATCCCGCTCGTCGACTACGAGACGGAGCTGGAGATCCTTCGCGAGCTGGTGCTCGACGCGGCGACGGCGCGCGGGCTGACGGTCGGTGAGGACTTCCTCGTCGGCACGATGATCGAGCTGCCGCGGGCCTGCTTCCAGGCCGACAACATCGCCCACCACGCCGACTTCTTCTCCTTCGGCACCAACGACCTGACACAGACCGCGCTCGGCTTCTCGCGTGACGACGTCGAGTCGAAGTTCATGGGCGTCTACCTCGACCGCAAGATCCTCGACCGCTCCCCGTTCGAGACGCTCGACACGCCCGGCGTCGGCCAGATGGTGCGGATGGCGGCCTGGCTGGGCCGCAAGACCAAGCACCAGCTGAAGCTCGGCGTCTGCGGCGAGCACGGCGGCGACCCCGACTCGATCGACTTCTTCCACCACTCCGGGATCGACTACGTCTCCTGCTCGCCCTTCCGCGTCCCGATCGCCCGCGTGGCGGCCGCGCGGGCGGCCGCGAAGGAGCGCGCGGCGGCGCAGTGAGCCGCCGGCGGCGCGGCCACCTGCCGCGCCGCCGCCCCGTGCCAGAATCAGTGGTGCGATGTCCTCCGTCACGAGCGCCCATCCCACCGGCCCCGTCGCGCAGGCGTTCGCCGCGCGCGTGCGCGAGCAGGAGGAGCGGGCGCTGGCGCCGCACGCGACGCGCTCCTACCCGGCCGAGCGCGCCCGTCCCGAAGACGACTGCGGCATCCGCACGCCGTTCCAGCGCGACCGCGACCGGATCGTCCACAGCAAGGCGTTCCGGCGCCTGAAGCACAAGACGCAGGTGTTCGTGGCGCCGGAGGGCGACCACTACCGCACGCGCCTCACGCACACCCTCGAGGTGACGCAGGTCTCGCGCACGGTCGCCCGCGCGCTCGGCCTCAACGAGGACCTGACGGAGGCGATCGGGCTCGGGCACGACCTCGGCCACCCGCCGTTCGGCCACATCGGCGAGGACGTGATCGACCGCTGCCTGCAGGAGCGCTTCGGCCGCCGCTTCCGCCACTACGAGCACTCGCTGCGGATCGTCGAGCGGCTGGAGCGCGACGGCGCCGGCCTCAACCTGACCGCGCCGGTGCGCGACGGGATCCTCGGCCACTCCGGCCGTGCGCCGCAACCGGCGACGCTGGAGGGGCGGATCGTGCGGCTGCTCGACCGCGTCGCCTACATCAACCACGACATCGACGACGCCGTGCGTGCCGGTGTGCTCTCAGAGCGCGACCTGCCGCGCGAGCCGCTCGCGGCGCTCGGCGAGACCGGCTCCAAGCGGATCGACGCGCTCGTCCACGACGTCGTCGAGCAGTCGGCGCGCGCCGGCGACCAGATCGTGCAGGGGGAGGAGGCCGGCGCCGCGATGGCGGCGCTGCGCAGCTTCATGTTCGAGCGCGTCTACCTCGGCCCGGCCGCGCGTGCCGAGCACGGCAAGATCGAGCGCGCGATCAAGACCCTCTTCGACCACTACGTCGAGCATCCCGACGAGATCCCGCCGCTGCTGCCGGAGGGGGAGGCCGACCTCGCCGAGCGCGTGACCGACCACCTCGCCGGCATGACCGACCGCTACTGCATCCGCCAGTTCGAGGACCTGACCGTCCCGGACGCCTTCGCCCCGTGAGCCGCTACACCCCCGACTCGAAGGATCGCGTCCGCGATGCGGTCGACATGATCGCGCTCGTCTCCGGCAAGACGGAGCTGCGGCGCGCCGGCGTCAACTCCTACTTCGGCCGCTGCCCGTTCCATGACGAGCGCACCGGCTCCTTCCACGTGCGCCCGGAGGAGAAGCACTACCACTGCTTCGGCTGCCAGGAGTCGGGCGATCCGTTCGACTTCGTGATGCAGACCGACGGACTCGACTTCAGAGGCGCGCTGGAGACGCTGGCACAGCGCTTCGGGGTCGCGCTGGAGGTCGAGGACGAGGACCCGCTCGCGAAGGCGCGGCGCGAGCGGCGCGACCGCCTGCACGCGCTGCTGGACCGCGCCGCCGGCTACTACGCCCGTTATCTGTGGGAGTCGGCCGAGGCGGCCGCGGCGCGCGACTACCTCGCCAGACGCGGCCTCGAGGTCGAGACGCTGAGAACGTACCGCGTTGGCTATGCCCCGAGCGCGTGGGACAAGATGCTGCTCGGCTCGCGCCAGGCCGGCTTCAGCGAGGAGGAGCTGCTGGCGACGGGGCTGGCGCAGAGAAGCCGCCAGCGCCCCGGCTCCTACTACGACCGCTTCCGCGAGCGGATCATGTTCCCGCTCGCGAACGCGCGCGGGAAGGTCGTCGGCTTCGGCGCGCGCGCGATGCGCGACAACCAGCCGCCGAAGTACCTCAACACCAGCGAGGGCGAGGTCTTCCACAAGGGCAGCCAGCTGTTCGGGATCGACATCGCCCGCAGACCGGCCGCGCGCGCCGGCACGATCGTGCTCGCCGAGGGCTACACCGACGTCCTCGCGCTGCACCAGGCCGGCGTGCAGAACGCCGTCGGCGTGATGGGCACGTCGCTGACCGACGAGCAGGCGCGCGAGCTGGAGCGGACCGCGAGAACGCTCGTGCTGGCGCTCGACGCCGACGGGGCGGGGCAGGAGGCGATGGTGCGCGCCTCGCGGATCGCCGCCGGTCGCAGACTGGAGCTGCGCGTCGCGCGCCTGGCCGACGGGATGGACCCGGCCGACCTGATCCAGCAGCAGGGCGCGGGCGCGGTGCGCGAGCTGGTCGCCAGATCGGTCCCGTTCGTCTCCTTCCACGTCGACAAGATCCTCGGGAGCGCCGACCTCGGCGACGCCGAGGGCAAGGACCGCGCGATCGCCGAGCTGGGCCCGGTGCTGGCCGCGACGCCGCCGAGCGTGCTGCGTGAGGAGCTGGTCGGTCGCATCGCCGATCGCCTCGGCCTCGGCCGCCCACTGGCGGCGCAGCTGCTGGAGCGGGCCGCGGCGGAGGCGCCGCCGGAGCCGGTCGAACCCGCCCCGCCGACTGCTGCGCCCACCGCCACTGCGAACACCACAGCGACCGCTCCCGCGCCGCCTCGCGTCGATGCGCCGCCCTCCTGGGATGACGACCCGGGCCCGGAGGAGCCGCACTTCGGCGACGAGGACGACTACTACAACGAGCGCTTCGCGCCTGGCGGCGGGGGCGGCGCGCCGCCGTCCGCCCCCGCGGCGCCCGCGCCGACGGCCGGCGCCGCCAAGGTCGAGCGCACCTTCCTGGCGCTCTGCGTCGCGCTGCCGCGGCTGGGGGCGCAGGCGCTGACGCGGATCGACGTCGAGCAGCACCTGACCGATCCCTCCGCCCGCGGCGCCGTCGCCTTCCTGCTCCCGCCGGGCAGACTCGACAGCGTCGAAGAGGAGCTCACGAACGCCGACGCCGGACTGCGGCCGTACCTCGGCGACCTGGTCAGAGCCGCGACCGCCAGCGACGCCTCCTCCGACGCGCTGGAGCTTGCCGAGCTGATGCTGGAAAAGGGCCGGCTGGAGCGGGCGAAGGAGCGCGCGATGCGCGAGGGCACCGGCGGCGTCGCGGAGATCGGCCAGCAGCTGCTGAGAGTGCGCCAGCGCGCGGGCAGGCTGATGGAGCAGATCCAGGCGGCCGCGGGGCAGGGGTGACGCTGCGCGCCGCGCCCCGGCCCGCTACCATGCACTCCGCGCGGTCCCTGGTAGCTCAATTGGCAGAGCATTCGGCTGTTAACCGAAGGGTTGTTGGTTCGAGTCCAACCCAGGGAGCTCTCAAAAGCCCTGCAAATGCAGGGCTTTTGTCGTTCTGAGATGGCACTCTTCCAGAAACACGAGCCGGACCTGCGCGAGCTGGCGGCGTACGTGATCGAGGCCGCGCGCAGCCGCCACGGGTCGGTCAACCGGGCGAGAGTCGTGAAGCTGCTCTATCTCGTCGACGTCGAGCGCGTGCGCAGCCGGCGGGCGCCGCTCACGGGCGTCGCCTGGACCTGCTCGGACTTCGGCCCGTCGGCGCCGGAGCTGGCGCAGACGCTCAGCGACGTCGAGCGCGTCGAGCTGAAGCCGGAGACGTGGGGTGTCCGCGTCAACGCCGATCGCTTCGGCGAGCCGGGCCGCGGCGACGACTGGGTCTCCGGGACGAAGCTGCTCGTCGACGGCGTCGTGCGGGACTGCGGCGGGCTCGACCTGAACGCGCTGCTCGACCACGTCTACTTCGCGACCGGCCCGATGGTTGACGCGCGGCCGGGGCAGCCGCTCGATCTCGACCGCGCCCGCGAGGACCGCGGAACGCGTCCGGCGAGACCGCTGGCGCCCGCGCCCGCACCGTCGGACATCGGCATTCGGTTGGAACGGTGGCGAACGACCAACCGCGAGCGTCTCGCGCCGCTCACGCTCGACCGCCCCGACGAGTAGCGATGCACGGCTGGATCGACTACTACGAGCCCGCACAGGCGACTGTCACGGGCGGCCAGATCTGGTTCGGAGAGCCGATCGCGCTGCCGGCCGTCCACGGGCTGCGGATCGACAGAGTCTCACCGAGAGACGACACCAGAGCGAGCGTGACCTTCGCCGACCGCGCCGCCGCGGCGGCCGGCGACCATCCGCCGATCAAGGTGCTCGGGCTGCGCTCCGACGAGTCGGCGGCTGTCGTGACCGCGCGGCGGCGGCCGCTGGTCGTGCTGGGCGGCGCCGGCGCGACCGAGCTGACGCCGGCCGGACCGCGCGCTGCCGACACAGTCCTCGTCGTCCCCGTCGAGAGCGTCGCCGACCATCCGCGCGAGCTGCGCCTGCGGATCGCCGCCTACGAGTTCCCCAACGCCTTCTACCTGCCGGCGGCGCCGCAGCACAGATTCGCGGAAGGGTTCGCGCGGCTCGACCAGGCGCAGCCGCTCCCGCGCGCCGCACTGACTGGCCACAGAGGGTTCGCGCTCACCGCCGACGCGCTCGACGCGCTCGTCGAGTGGTTCGTCGCCTACAGCACCGGCCGCCGCTTCGAGGACTCGCTGATCGCCGACTACCGCAGGGAGCGGCTCGCCGAGCTGGACGCCGGCTGACGGCGCGTCGCCCCGCCGCTGTGCATGCGCGCGACGTCGAGATGCTCGACCAGCGCCCGTTCGGCGGCAGCGCGGTCGCCGGCCCGCAGCGCGATCACGATGCGGACGTGCTCGGCGAGGATCTCGTGGGCGCGCGACGCGTCGGCGGCGACCGTCGCGGCGACGACGCGATGCTGGCGGTCGCGCAGGCGGTCGTAGAGGTCGAGCAGGATCTCGTTGCCGGCGGCGGCGACCCAGGCGCGGTGGAAGTCGCGGTCGGCGACGGCGAAGCCGGGCCGGTCGTCGGCTGCCAGCAGCTCGCGCTGGCGGGCAACGACGCGCTCCAGCTCCGGCACGACCGCGGCCGGGTCGGCGAGCTGGATCGCGTGGCGCTCGACCAGCATCCGCACGTCGAAGAGGTCGGAGATCTCACGCGCCGATATCGGCGTCACGAGCGCGCCGCGCTTGGGGTAGAGCGTCAGCAGGTGCTCGGACTGGAGCTGCAGCAGCGCTTCGCGCACCGGCGTGCGGCTGACGCCGAGCTGCTCGGCGATCGCCCCCTCGCTCAGCAGTTCGCCGTCGGCGTAGTCGCCCGCGAGCAGGCGCTGCTTGACGTGGTCGTACGCGCGATCGGCGGCGCTCATGGGCCGGATCATATAGATTCGGCATAGATGCAAGCTGTCGACGAGTTGCGTGCAACGCCTCGCGCCTGGTGGATCTGGGGGCTTGGCGCGAGCTTCTACTTCGCGGCCGTCTTCCACCGCATGGCGCTCGGCGTCGCCGGGCTGCGGGCGGAGGAGCGGCTGCACTTCGACCACGAGGTGCTCGCCAGCTTCACCGCACTGCAGTTCGCGATCTACCTCGCGATGCAGATCCCCGCCGGCCTCGCCGCCGACCGCATCGGCCCGCGCCGCACGCTCGCCGCCGGTCTGCTGGCAATCGCGACAGGCGAGCTGGTCTTCGCCGTCGCCCAGAGCGTGCCGCCGGCGATCGCCGGCCGGGCGCTGATCGGCTTCGGCGACGCGATCATCCTGATCAACGTGCTGCGGCTGACTCAGAGCTGGTTCCCGTCGCGGATGGGCTCGCTGCTGGCGGCGCTGACCGGCGTCGTCGGCGCGCTCGGCCAGCTGCTCGGCACGATCCCGCTGCAGGCGGCACTCGACGGCCCCGGCTGGACCGCGACCTTCGCGACCTCGAGCATCGTCACGCTCCTGCTCGCGGCGCTGGCGCTGATCGCGATCCGCGACCGCCCGCCGGGCGTCCCCGCCCCGCGCCGGCACGACCACGCTCCGATCGCCGCGACGCTGAAGGCGGCGTGGGCGCGGCCCGGCACCCGGCATGGCTTCTGGGCCCATCTCGCGCTGATGGCGCCGTTCCAGGTCGTCAGCGCGCTGTGGGGCGCGCCGTTCCTGATCGAGGGCCAGCAGTTCGACGACCACACCGCCGCCGCGTACCTGCTGATCTGCTCGGCCGGATTCGCCGTCGCAGGGCCGCTGCTCGGTCTGATCGCCGACCGCGGCCTGCGCGCGCAGAACCGCACGCTGCTGGCGATGAACGCGCTCGTGGTGGCGTTGTGGGCGGCGATCCTCGGCTGGCCGGCCGGCGACGCCGTCCCCAGAGCGCTGCTTGTCGCCGGCTTCGCACTGACCGGCGCCGGCGCGGCCGGGGGAATGGTCGCCTTCGCGCTCGGTCGCCGCGAGAACCCGCCCGAGGCCGGCGGTGCCGCGGTCGCGATCGTCAACTGCGGCGGCTTCAGCGCCGGCATCGTCGCGCTGCTGATCGCCGGGCTCCTGCTCGGCGGCGACGGCACCCCCAGTGCTGACCGCTTCCGCGTCGCGCTGGCGCCGATGGCGCTGCTGTCGGCGATCGCGTTCGTGCGCTGCATCCAGCTCTCGCGCCAGCGCGAGCGCATCGCGGCGGCCGACGCCACCAAGGCGGCCGCGCGGACAGCCGCGGCGAACGCGCCGGCGCCTGCCGCGTAGGATGGGTGGCAACGACACCGCCAGGGGGAGGCGCATGAGCGAGATCGGACGAGGGGAACGCGGCCAGCAGCGGCGCGCGAGGCGAGCGCCGCGATGCCGGTGAGCCGCGACGGCACGTGTCGACGCAATTTCCCGCGCTCAAGGCGTCGCGGCTGATGGCGCTGCTGCAGCGCGAGCCGCTCGCCTACGAGATCGTGCGCCAGCGCGGCTCGCACCGTCGTCTGCGCTCACGCAACGGCTATCCGGACATCGGCTTCTCGTTTCACACGTCCGTCACGATTCCGGGCGGCCTGGTCCGCAAGCTGCTTGTCGGCGACGTCGGTCTCAGCGAAGATGAGGCGAGGAGCCTGCTCTGATGAGAACCGCGCAACTGATCTATCACGACGACCCCGACGGCTGGTGGGCGGCATCGCCCGACCTGCCGGGCTACTCGGCGGCCGGCGCGACGTTCGAGGAGCTGCGCGACCTCGTGCGCGAAGGCGCGCCGTGGTACGCGGAGGAAGTGCTCGACCTGCATCATCTGGTGCCCGGGCCGCGCTCGTGGTGGACGGCGCCCAGCGTCGGCCAGCGCGCGCGGCTCGAACTGGCGGCACCCGGACCCAACCCTGGACTCACGATCCGCAGCAGCGGACTCACGAAGGCGGCTTGACGACGATGGAAGCAGACCTGCTCCTCTGCGATCACGCAGAGGCGATCAACGGCAAGCTCTACATCATGGGGGCGGCCTGGAACCTGTTGCAGGCGCCGGGGCAGGCGATCAACGTCGCGCTGGCGATCGTGGTGAAGGTCGCCTGGGACGAAGCCGACCAGGGTCATGACCTGATCGCCGAGCTGCTCGACGCCGACGGCGAGCGGATCATGATCAACGGCGAGCCGGTCGCGCCCAGCGGCCGCTTCGAGCTCGGCCGCCCGCCCGGCCTGAAGCCCGGTTCGACGCTCAACATGCCGCTCGCATTCAACCTCACCGGGCTCGTGCTCGGCGTCGGCCAGTACGAGTGGCGCCTGACGATCGACGGCGAGACGGTCGCGCGCGCACCGTTCGCGGTGGTGGAGCCGTTCGCAGTGGCGTAGTGTCGCTCCGACCCCGACGGGAGGAGACCCGAGGTGAAGCTCTACGTGTGCTGGGGGACGTTCCAGGTTCCGGCGGTTCGCAGTCATCCGTGCCGTGACGCGCTGCACGCGCTGCAGGCCGCCGGTTACGAGCCGGAGGTCGTCAGAACCTATGGGTTCGGCGCGCTTCCGGACGCGCTGAACCCGCTGCGCAGAGAGGTCAAGAGACTGACGGGGCAGTCGTGGGTGCCGGTGCTGCTGACCGACGACGGCACCGCGATCCGCGAGTCGAAGAAGATCGCGGCGTGGGCGGCGGCCCACCCGGCCGCCAGCTCGGGCCGCGTCGGCGCGGCGGACTGAGACGCATCCGCCGCGCCCGAGCCGCGCGCGGGGGTCGCTCACCCTTCGCGCGCGAGCCGCTCGACCAGGTCGGCGGCGTGCGCGGCGGCGTCGTGCCCGGCGCTCCAGGCGGCCAGCTCGCCGGCCCGGCGCGCCAGCAACGGCTCCTCCAGCGCGCGCTGGACCGCCAGCCGCACGCCGCGCGCGGTCGTGAAGCGCCACGGCAGCCGCACGCCGGCGCCGGCCCAGTCGAGCCGCGCCGCGTTCTCGCCCATGTCGCCCGCGACCGGGCAGGCGACGACGGCCGCGCCTGAGTGCAGTGCGCGCACCATCGTCCCGTGGCCGACGTGGCAGAGCACGAGCGCGCACTGCGGCATCGTCTGCGCGTAGGAGACCCACTCGACGAGGCGCGTGTTGGCCGGCACCTCGACCGGCCCCGGCAGCGGCCGCCGGTTCCACGTCGCCAGCACGCGGATCGGCAGGTCGCCGAGGCCGGCGAGCGCGGCGCGCAGCAGTCTGTGGTCTCTGTCCTGCGCCGTCGAGGGGGCGACCAGCACCAGCGGCGCATCGCCGGGCGGCAGCTCGACGGGGTCGGTCGGCGGCTCCCACAGCAGCGGCCCGACGACGTGCGTGTGCGCGGGCCAGGCGCGCGGATACTCCAGCTGCGGGTAGGTCGCGACGATGCAGAGCCGCTCGCTGAGGCCGCCGTGGACACGCTCCACCGGCGGCAGGCCGAGCTGCGCGCGCGTGTCGTTCAGCTCCCGCTGGCCGTAGCGCAGGCCGCGCTCGACGAGCGGGTCCAGGCGCTGCCACAGCCGCCGCCCCGCGGCCGTGCGCGGCCAGCGCGCGCCGAACGAGTAGGGCGGCGCGCCAGGTGGCGGCGCGGGGTGGACGTGGGGGACGAGCGTCGCCGCCGGGATCCCCTCGAGTTCCGCGGCAAGCGCCGGCGCGAGCGTCAGGATGTCGGCGACGACGACGTCGGGGCGGGCCCGCGCCACCGCCGGCCGCGTCTCCGAGACAGCCCGCACGACCGCCTCGTACATCGTCATCGGCCGCTCCTGCGTGGGGAAGACCGGGTACTCGGGCGCGGCCACGAAGGCCATCCCGGCGGCCTCGACCTCGGTCCGCCAGCGCGACCAGGTCTCCATCGTCACGGCATGGCCGCGGCGGGCCAGCTCGGTCCCCAGCGCGAGCATCGGGAAGGCATGCCCGGCGTCCCCGAAGGCGCCGAGGAAGACGCTCAAGGAGGACCTTTGCGACGCACCGAGAAGCGGTGCAGGAACTGTGGAGCTTTGATGAGCTTTAATGACTTGAGGCACGGATGACCTGCACACACGTTGGGGGCTCATGGACGAAGTCGCCACCGAGCGGCCGCGAGGATACGACGAGTCGGAGATGACTGGCGCAGCAGTCAGCGTCAGCGTGTCCGAGGACGGGCCGAGCAGCGTCTCCGGACGCCTGCGCGGAACGCTCGTGCGCGTCGCCGGCGTCGTCGGGGTCTGCGCGATCGCTGCGCTCGTCGCGATCGCCCTGCTCGACGTCTCGACGGTCCTGCGCTCGCTCGTCGCCGCCGTCGCGGGCACTGCCGGGGTCGCTGCCGCGATCGTGCTGACGCGTGCGCTGGCGGGTCTGCGGACGGAGCACGACAGACTCGCGCGCCGTGAGGCCGACGCGCTGCGGATGGCCGACCTCGACGAGCTGACCGGCCTCGGCAACTACCGCATGTTCACCCGCCAGCTGGCGGCCGAGGTCGCTCGCTCGCGCCGTTACGAGGAGACCTTCTCGCTCGTCCTGCTCGACCTCGACGGCTTCAAGGCGATCAACGACGAGCTCGGCCACCTCGCCGGCGACGACGCCCTCAGGCACGTCGCGGCCGCGCTGCGCGAGACGCTGCGCGAGGAGGACGTCTGCTGTCGGCAGGGCGGCGACGAGTTCGCCGTGATCGCCGTGCGCGCCGGCGCCGAGGAGGCTGCCGACCTGAGCGAGCGGCTCACGCGCGCGATCGAGCACATCCCCTTCGGCGTCAACGGCGAGCGCCGGCTCGGCGCCTGCGCCGGCTGGGCGACCTTCGGCGAGCCGGCCCGCAGCGCCGATGAGCTGATCCTGCGCGCCGACGCCGCGCTGCGCGACCGCAAGCGCTCGACCAACCGCCCTGCCGCCGCTCGTCCTCGCCACGCGTCCGGCGCCCGCCGCCAGGCCGGGCGGCTGGGCCGCGGCGAGACGGCGCGCCTGGCGCTGCTGTCGGGCCTCGCCCGCGCGCTCGCCGGCGCCCGCGACGAGCGCACGCTGGCGGAGACGACCGTCGCCTTCATGACCGGCGCCTTCGACACGATCGGCTCGGCGGCGCTGGCGACCTGGCCGCACGCCGGCGTCAGCTCCGTCGCGCTCGTGCGCCCGCGCCTCGTCGTGCTCGGCTCCGGCGGCGAGGAGGCGGCCGCCGGCGGCGCGCTGGCGACCCGTTCGAGCGTCCGGCGCGCACTGGCCGCGGCGGGGCCGGCGGTCGTCGAGGACGATCGCGGCGGCTGCTGGATCGACGGCACGCCGGTTCGCAGCGAGCTGGCCGTCGCCGTGCCCGACGGGACCGCGACGTGGGGCTGCCTGCTGATCGCGTGCGACCGCCCGCGCGCCTACGGGATCGTCGAGCGCGCGCTGGCCGAGGCGATCGCGCAGCAGCTCGGCCGCGCGCTGTCGTGCCGGCGGCTGCTCGACAAGCTGAGCGTCTCGGGCTTCGGCGAGCTGTACCGGATCGCCGCCGACGCCGGTGCCGAGGCAGCCGGCGGGATCCAGCTCGAAGAGCATGCCGAAGACGCCGAGCAGTGGCGGCTGGCCGACCTCGCGTGGCAGGTCGGCCGCGCCTTCGACCTCGACGAGATCGAGCGCCGCGCGCTCTATCTCGCGGCGCTCTTCCACAACGTCGGCACCGTCGGCGTGCCGGCCGCGCTGCTGGCGCATCCCGGCGAGCTGCACGAGGAGGAGCGGGCGATCCTGCGCGAGCACCCGCTGATCGGCGAGCGGATGCTGCGCGCGCTGCCGCTGCTGCGCGATGCCGCGCCGATCGTCCGCCACGAGCACGAGCGCTGGGACGGCGGCGGCTACCCGGACGGGCTCGCAGGCGAGCAGATACCGCTCGCCGCGCGGATCCTGCTCGCCTGCGACGTGTTCGTCTCGATGACCTCGCCGCGGCCGTGGCGACCGGCCCGCCCGGCGGCCGCCGCGCGCGCGGAGCTGCGGCGCGTCAGCGGCGCCCAGCTCGACGGGCGCGTCGTCGACACGCTGCTGGAGCTGCTCGACGAACAGGTCGCCGACCTGGACGACGACGATGAGCGCAGCGTCCAGCCGGCCGGCGTCTGAGACAGCCGCTGAGCCGCGCGCGGCTATCCCTCCGCCAGCTCGGCGACGAGCCGCAGCTGGTCGAGCCGCTCCTGCATCGTCCACGCCATCGGCGAGACCATCAGCGTGCCGACGCCGGCCTCGCGGAAGACCCGCAGCCGCTCGCGCACGACGTCGGCGGGGCCGCACAGCGAGACGAGGTCGATCAGCTCGTCAGGCAGCGCCGCTGCCGCCTCCTCGCGCTTGCCGTCGAGGTAGAGGTCCTGCACCCGGCGCGCCGCCTCCTCGAAGCCGTAGCGCTGCACGAGGCTGTTGTAGAAGTTCGCTCTGCGCGAGCCCATCCCGCCGACGTAGAGCGCCAGGTAGGGGCGCATCGCGTCGCGTGCGGCGGCGCGGTCGTCGGTCACGAAGACGTTGACCGTCGGCGCGATGTCGAAGCCGTCGAGCGTGCGCCCGGCGCGCGCCGCGCCCGCTTCCAGGTGACCGCGGAACTCGGCGACGTGCTCAGGGCTGAACAGCGTCGGGATCCAGCCGTCGGCGACCTCGCCGGCGAGCGCGGTGTTCTTCGGCCCGATCGCCGCGAGGTAGATCGGGATCCGCTCCTGCACCGGCGCGATCGTCAGCTTCAGCGCTTTGCCGGGACCGTCCGGCAGCGGCAGCTCAAGCGTCTCGCCTCTGAAGACGACGCGCTCGCGCGCCAGCGCCATCCGCACGACCGCGACGTACTCGCGCGTGCGCTGGAGCATTCTGCCGTAGCGCTGACCGTGCCAGCCCTCGGCGACCTGCGGCCCGGAGGCGCCGAGGCCGAGCAGCATCCGCCCGCCCGACAGCTGGTCGATCGTCGCCGCCGTCATCGCCGTCATCGCGGCGCTGCGGGCGGGGATCTGGAAGATCGCCGAGCCGAGCTTGATTCTGCTCGTGCCGGCCGCCAGCCAGGCGAGGATCGTCGCCGTGTCGGAGCCGTAGGCCTCGGCCGCCCAGACGGAGTCGTAGCCGAGCCGCTCGGCCTCCTGCACGATCGCGAGCTGCTCCTGCGAGGTCAGGCCAAGCCCCCAGTAGCCGACGTGGACGCCGAGGCGCATCAGAGGTCCTCGCCGGCGCGGGCGAAGATGATCTCCGGGACGATGCAGGCGGGGGAGAGCTTCAGCAGCATCCGCACCGCCTCGGAGATGTCCTCCGGGCGGATCATGTCGCTCGGCTGCACGTGGCCCTTGACGAAGTCGGTCATCGCCGTGTCGACGAAGGCAGGGCAGAGCGCGGTCGACTTGATCCCGTCGGCGTTCAGCTCCTTGTTCATCGCCTCGGTGAAGCCGATCACCGCCGCCTTCGTGGCGGAGTAGATCGACAGCCACGCCTGGCCGCGCTTGCCGGAGATCGACGAGGTGTTGACGACGAGCGCGTTGCGATGCTCGCTGCCGGCGGCGCGCAGCAGTCTCGCGCACTCGCGGTAGAAGAGGATCGGCGCGCGCAGGTTGACGTCGAGCTGCATGTCGAGCCGCTTGGTCTCGATGTCGGCGACAGCGGCGCCGATCCCGACGCCGGCGTTGTTGACGAGCACGTCGAGGCGCCCGTAGCGCTGCTCGTGGGCGGCGACGACCGCCTTGACGGCATCCTCCTCCGACAGCGGCCCGGCGACGTCCTGGACGTCGTAGCCGGCCTCGCGCAGCTCCTGCGCCGCCGCCGCCAGCTTCTCCGGCCGGCGGGCGGCGAGCGTGATGCCGTAGCCCTCCTCGCCGAGCATCCGCGCGATCGCCAGTCCGATCCCGCTCGAAGCACCCGTCACGATCGCCGCTCGTTGCGCCATCTCCACCATCCTCTGCTCAGGTCGGACTGCGCGGGCCTCTCCGAGCCCGGCGGAGGTATCCAATCACTCCACCGCGTCGCGACTCGCCGCTTCGGCGATCGCGCCGACGCCGTACGCTGTCGCGATGGCCGACCGCACCCCCGAGATCGCGGTCCTGGCCGTGCTCGCGCTGCTGGTCGCCGGCAGCCTGCTGTTCGGCGGCGGGAGCGGAGGCGACGACGAGGCCTCTGCGGAGGCGATCTCGCCGCAGCGGCTGGCGCGCGTCGAGCAGCGTGTCGAGCAGCTGCGTGGGCTCGAGTTCAGACGGCCGGTGCGCGTCACCGTCATGAGCCCGCAAGAGGTGCGCGACTACGGCGTCAGAGAGGAGCGGGCCGCCAGCTCCAGAGCGCGCGACGCGGCGACGGAGGAATTGCTGAAGCTGCTCGGCCTGATCGACCCCGACGTGCGCATGTCGGCGGTCACCGAGTCGATCTACGGCGAGCAGGTCGCCGGCTTCTACGACCCCAGAACGGAGCGTCTCGCGCTCGTCAGCGGCGTCGGGATCGACGACGTGACGCTCGCGCACGAGCTGACGCACGCGCTCGAGGACCAGCACTTCGACCTCACCAGACTGGGCGGCAACGACGGCGGCGAGGTCGTCGACGAGGACGCCGCCAGCGCCGAGAGCGGGCTCGTCGAGGGGACCGCGACGGTCGTCATGACGCGGTACCTCGAGCGCTACCCGGAGGCGCTCTCGTTCGGCGACGCGCTCGGGCAGCTGTGGGGGGCGAGCGGCTCGACGCCGCTGCCGCCGTACGTGATGCGCTCGCTGCTGTTCCCGTACGAGCAGGGCGAGCGATTCGTCTCGCGGCTGCTGGAGGAGGACGGCGGCTGGAGCGTGGTCGACGACGCGCTGCGCGAGCGGCCGCCGCGCTCGACCGCCGAACTGTACGACGCCGAGCGCTGGCTGAGAGACGAGCCTCCGGCGCGCGTCCCGCTGCCGGCTGCCGGCGCGCCCGGCGCCGGCTGGAGACGAGTCGCCGGCTCGACGCTCGGCCGCTTCGACCTCGCTGAGCTGCTGCGCGAGGCGGTCGGCGAGCAGGCCGCCGGCCAGCTCGCCGCGACCTGGGAGGGCGGCCGCTACGCGCTGTGGCGGCGCGGCCCGCTGCCGTCCGCCGACTGCGCCGCGCCCTGTCTGGCGCGCGACGCCTTCACGCTGCGGCTGCGGCTCGACTCGCGCGCGGCGGCCGGCGCGGTGTCGGCGGC
>NZ_JAWSTH010000019.1:0-75507 GCF_033542075.1 Conexibacter stalactiti | reverse complement strand
CCCGCGCCCGCCGCGCAGGCCGCCGCGACGCTCGCGGCCGCTCCGGCGGCCGCCCCGGCCGCGGCCGGCG
Organism: Conexibacter stalactiti; assembly: GCF_033542075.1. Taxonomy (NCBI): domain Bacteria; kingdom Bacillati; phylum Actinomycetota; class Thermoleophilia; order Solirubrobacterales; family Conexibacteraceae; genus Conexibacter; species Conexibacter stalactiti. The sequence continues at coordinate 75,437 of NZ_JAWSTH010000019.1, read as the reverse complement.
GCGTGCCGAGCGAGGAGCTGCTGCAGGCCGTCCAGGCCGCCGTCTCGCTGCTGAAGGCGCACCGCACGCACGGCCACCTCGCCGCGCGGCTGGACCCGCTCGGCTCCGAGCCGGTCGGCGACTCCGGACTCGACCCCGAGCCGCTCGGCCTGACGCCGGAGCTGATGGCGCAGCTGCCCGCGCGGATCATGCGGATGGGCGTGCCCGGCGCGACCTTCGCCGACGCGCTGCCGCACCTGCGCGAGACCTACTGCGGCTCGATCGCCTACGAGATCGAGCACATCTCCTCGCACCGCCAGCGCGTCTGGCTGCGCGAGAAGATCGAGACGGGCGCCTTCCGCAGCCCGCTCACCGTCGACGAGCAGAAGACGCTGCTGCGCCGCCTGATCCAGGTCGACGCGTTCGAGCGCTTCATGCACAAGGCCTACCTCGGCCAGAAGCAGTTCTCGGTCGAGGGCCTCGACATGACGGTCCCGATGATCGACGAGCTGGTCAGGCTCGCCGCGACGCGCGGCGGCCGCGAGGTCGTCATCGGCATGGCCCACCGCGGTCGGCTGAACGTGCTCGCGCACAACCTGCGCCGCTCCTACGGCTCGATCTTCGCCGAGTTCGAGGGCGTCTCGACGCTCGACGTGATCACCTCGATCCCGGACGGCGGCACCGGCGACGTGAAGTACCACCACGGCGCCCAGGGCTCGTTCGAGGTCGCGGGCGGCGAGGAGATCATCGTCCGGCTCGAGTCGAACCCGTCGCACCTCGAGTTCGTCGCGCCGGTCGCGACCGGCGCCACGCGCGCCGCGCAGACGACGCGCCAGGGCCCGCACGCCCACCAGGACACGAACGCCGCCTTCCCGATCGTCCTGCACGGCGACGCGGCCTTCCCGGGCCAGGGCATCGTCGCGGAGACGTTCAACCTGCAGGCGCTCGACGGCTACACCGTCGGCGGCACGATCCACCTGATCCAGAACAACCAGGTCGGCTTCACGACCGATCCTGACGACTCGCGCTCGACGCGCTGGGCGTCGGACATGGCCAAGGGCTTCGACGTGCCGATCATCCACGTCAACGCCGACGACGTCGCCGCCTGCGTCTCCGCCGTGCGGCTGGCGCACGCCTACCGCCAGGAGTTCGGCCACGACGTCGTCATCGACCTGATCGGCTACCGCCGCTTCGGTCACAACGAGGCCGACGAGCCGGCGTACACGCAGCCGGAGATGTACCTCACGATCAGAAGACACCCGACGCTGCCGCAGCTCTTCAGCAGACAGCTCGTCGAGGCGAAGGTCGTGACGCAGGACGACGTCGACGGGCTCGTCAACGAGGTCTGGCAGCAGCTGACCGAGGAGCATCAGGAGCTGAAGTCGCGCCTCGCCGCGGCCAGCCCCGTCGAGCAGGGCACGGGCGAGTACAAGCTCGACCGCACCCCCTCGCCGGAGGTCGCCACGGCGGTCGACGCCGAGCGCCTGCGCAAGCTGAACGAGGAACTGCTGCGCGTGCCGGAGGGCTTCACCGTCCATCCGAAGCTGGTGCGCCCGCTCGACCAGCGCCGCGACGCGCTCGGCGCCGACGGCGGCATCACCTGGGCCCACGCCGAGCAGCTCGCGTTCGCGTCGCTGCTGGAGGAGGGCACGCCGATCCGCCTCACCGGCCAGGACGCCGAGCGCGGCACCTTCTCCCAGCGCCACCTGGTGCTGCACGATCCGAAGACCGGTCAGGAGTACTGCCCGATCCAGAACCTGCCGGAGGCGCTCGCGCCGATGGAGCTGCACAACTCGCCGCTCTCCGAGATGGCCGCGCTCGGCTTCGAGTACGGCTACTCGCAGGAGGGTCCGGAGACACTCGTGCTGTGGGAGGGCCAGTTCGGCGACTTCGCCAACGGCGCCCAGGTGATCATCGACCAGTTCATCGTCTCCGGCCTGGCGAAGTGGGGTCAGAGCAGCCGCCTGACGCTGCTGCTGCCGCACGCCTACGAGGGCTCGGGCCCGGAGCACTCCTCCGCGCGCCTGGAGCGCTTCCTCCAGCTCGCGGCCGAGGGCAACATCCGCGTCGCCTACCCGTCGACGCCGGCGCAGTACTTCCACCTGCTGCGCCGCCAGGCGAAGATCGCCAAGCAGCGCCCGCTGATCGTGATGACGCCGAAGTCGCTGCTGCGTCTGCCGCAGGCGACCAACCGCATCGAGCACCTGTCGGACACGCAGTTCTACCCGGTGCTGGCGGAGCCGCGCGTCGACGAGCAGAAGGTCACGCGCCTGATCCTCTGCACCGGCAAGGTCTACTACGACCTCGTCGGCAGCGACCTGCGCGCCGGCAAGGAGCAGATCGCGATCGGCCGCGTCGAGCTGCTGTATCCGTTCCCGCAGGCGCAGGTCCTCGAGCTGGTCGGCAGATACCCGAACCTGAGAGAGGTCGTCTGGCTGCAGGAGGAGCCGCGCAACATGGGCGCCCGCGCGCACATGTCCCCGCGGCTGATGCAGATCCTCCCGCGCGAGCTGAACTTCGGCTACATCGGGCGCCCCGAGCGGGCCTCGACGGCGGAGGGCTACCCGGCCGCGCACGCCGCCGAGCAGCGCCGGATCGTCGAGACCGCGCTCGACCTCGACCGGCCGGTCGGGATGTACCCGATCAAGCTGCCGGGCGAGCGGTAGCGAGCAGATCGCTCACCAGCTCGTCGACGCCGACGAGACGGAGATCGCTCCGTCTCGTCGCGTGCTCGACGAGCGCCGGTCTGAAGCCCGCCCGCGAGAACAGCATGATCGCGGGACCGTCGGCAGTGCTGGCGACGCCTGCTTGGGCGAGCGCCGGCAGCTTGAAGCGCTCCAGCTCCGAGAGGACCTTTGTCGAGAGCGCGGCATTGGTCCACTTGCACTCGCCGACGACCGTCACGGCGCCGCCGCGGAGGCCGACGACGTCGATCTCCTCGCGCTGGCGCTGACCACTTCTGCGCAGCTCGTGGAGGGCGTTGCCCCACCACGCGCCGACGCGGCTGGCTCGATCGCCGAGCTGCTGGCGCACCCATTCGCGGCAGAGCTGCTCGAAGACCGGCGCGACGTGTTCGGCGAGCAGCGGCGCGATCTCGCCGTCGTAGAGATCGGCCGGTCGAAGGCCGGTGCGCAGGTCCTCCTGCACGTCGAAGACGAAGCGGAACCAGAAGCGCAGGAACTGGTCGCCGATGCGGTAGCGGTGATCGCGTGTCTCGCGCCCGGCGCTGACCGGCGCGAGCCGTTCGACGAGCTGCATCTCGCGCAGGGTCTCGAGGTAGGGACCCAGGTCGCTCGTGCGCTTGCCGAGCGCGGCCGCCAGATCGCCGAGCGTCCGCGCCCGCGCGGACAGCTCCTCCAGCAGCGAGAAGTAGATGCCCGGCTGACGCAGGTCCTCTTCGAGTATCTCGCGCGGGTCGTTGAAGAGCGGACCGCGATGGTCGAGCACGCGCGCGCAGACGCGCGCTCGCAGCGACCCGCTCCCGCGCGCCAGCTCGTCGAGGTAGAGGCTCATCCCGCCGGTGACCGCGTAGCGCTCGATCCGTTCCCGCGCGGTCAGCTCGCCCGCGAAGGTCTGCGCGTCGGCGAACCGCAGCGGCTCGATCGCCAGCGGCGTGAGACGACCCCGCAGCGGACTGCTGTCGGCCAGCAGCGTGGTCATCTGGCCGATGTGTGAGCCGCACAGGACGAGCTGCAGCTTCGACCCGTCGCGCTCCTCCATGATCGCCTGGATCGCGGTCAGCACCTCGTCGCGCCGCTCCGCGCGAGACGGCAGCAGATAGGGGAACTCGTCGATCACGACGAGCATCCGCTCTCGTTCCGCGAGCGCGTAGAGGCTGGCGATCAGCGCCGGTACGTCGGGCAGCTCCGGCCTGAAGCCGAGCAGCGGCTCAAGCCGCGCGGCGAAGCGGCTCAGCTGCGCCCCCTCCGCGCGGCGCTCCGCGACGAGCACCAGCGCCGGCTTGCCATCAGCGAAAGCGCGGAAGAGCCACGACTTGCCGACGCGGCGGCGACCGTAGAGCGCGAGCGCGTTGCGGTCTCGTCCGCCCCACCAGTCCTCCAGCCGCGCGAGGTCATCGGCACGGTTCAGGAACTCGCCGGCGGCGGCGAAGGAGAACGGCTCGGCGGACGACTGCATAATCGTGGCTATATTAGCCGTAACCGTCATGCCGCACGAAGCGACCACGATCAGCCCCACGCGGTCGCGGGGCCGTCAGGCGAGCTTCGCACCTCGACCAGCGGGCGACGCCGACGCCGCGCGAGCCGGATCAGCCGTGGGACGACCGGGCCGCGGCCAGCGGCCCGGGCTCGACCCACGCGGCGACGTCGACGTCGCCGGCGAGGAAGCCCTGCGTGCGCAGCCAGTCCTTCTGCGCCGTCAGCGCGGAGAGATTGCGGGCGTCCAGCGCGGCGCCGCGCTGACCCGCCAGCCAGCGTGCGACGGCGTCGGGATCGTCGTCGAGCTGCGCCTGCGTGGCGGTCAGCGCCACCGGCGTGGCGACGTTGACGCGCACCATCGGATCGAGGTGAGCGCCGAGCGCGACGACCTCGACGGCGCCGATCCGGCGAGCAAGCGCGCGACCGGCGGCGCCGGCGACGTAGATCGCGTCGACCTCGCCGCGCAGCAGCGCCGCACCCTCGCTCGCATACGGCTCGTCGCGCACGCGATCGTCGATCGGCACGACGACCTCGTCGTACTCGTCGGAGAAGAGACAGGAGAGCGCGGTCGCGGAGTGGAAGCCACGACTGGCGGCGACGCGGCGCACGTCGAGCGCGAGCCGCTCGTCGTGGGCCGGCAGGCCGAGCCGGCGGCCGGCCAGCTGCGCCGGCTCCCCGATGCCGGCGCCGGGCAATGCGAGCACCGCCTGGTAGGCGTCGACCCAGACGAGCCCGACGAGCCGCGTCGCGGCCCCTTCGCTGCGCGCGTGGAGCGCGGTCGCGTTGTCGCTCGCGAGCGGGCCGCGCGCGAAGAAGTAGTCGGATGGCAGGGCTGGGGTGTCCCCGGACACCCCAGGAGCGATTGCGACGCCCGCCGCATGCTCCTTCACCGACCACGCGTTCGAGGCGTCCCCGGTACTGCTCCCTCGATTGTTCTGAATGCCAGTCGGCTTTGCCCTATTTGCCATCCGCGGGCACTGTATCACGTTTCTCGACCGATTTAGTCGAGATAGTCGAAATCGGCGCCGCCCGCTGGCGGAGGCCGGCCGGGAGCACGACGGCGACAGCGGCCGGCGGTAGCCTCTCCGCATGCCGCGCTCGGCCGTTCCACGCGCCGCGCTCGTTCTCGAGCGCGTCCGCGCGACCCCCGAGGGGTTCGTGCGCTCCTACGGCGACGTCTCACCCGGCGCGCCGCGCTTCGCGGGGATGGTGCTGTCCGAGCTGACCGACGAGTCCGTCCCCTGGCACCGGATCGTCCGCGCCGACGGCTCGCTCGCCAAGGGCGCCCGCCAGCGGGCGCTGCTGGAGGCCGAGGGCGTCCCCTTCCGCGGCGAGCGCGTCGACATGCGCGCCGCGCGGTTGCCGGACTGAGCGCGCGGGCCCGCGCGCGCTAGCGTCCACCGCATGTGGCTCCAACGGCACTTCCGCCTCGAACCGGTCCCGCGCGGCTTTCACTTGATCACGCGCGAGGTCGTCGCCGCGCTGCCTGAGCTGGGTGAGCTGCGCGTCGGCCTGCTGCACCTGCACGTCCAGCACACCTCGGCCTCGCTGGCGCTCAACGAGAACGCCGACCCGAGCGTGCGACGCGACTTCGAGAGCTGGTTCGACCAGGCGGTGCCCGAGCGGGCGCCGTACTGGACCCACACCGCCGAGGGGCCTGACGACATGCCGGCGCACATCAAGGCGAGCCTGCTCGGCCCGTCGCTGACGCTGCCGATCAGCGAGGGCCGCCTCGCGCTCGGCACGTGGCAGGGGATCTACCTCTGCGAGCACCGCGACCACGGCGGCGCCCGCTCGCTCGTGGCGACCGCGCAAGGTGAGCGCAGCGAGTAGCGCGCTCACGCCGCGCTCGCGACGGCCGGCTCGGCCGCGCTCGGATCGAGATCGTCCGCCACCTCCTCGGCGGCGCCGCCGAGCAGGCGCTTGTCGGTCGTGATCGTCAGCAGCGAGACGACCGCGCCGAGCGCCATCAGGCCAGCGGCGATCGCGAACGTCGTCGCGTAGCCGTCGATCAGCCCCTGCGCCAGCGCGCCGCCGCCGTCCCGCTCGACCCGTCGCTCCGCGATCCCGGCCGCGATCGTGTTGAGGAAGGCGACCGTCAGCGCGCCGCCGAGCTGCTGGGAGACGTTCACCATCCCGCTCGCCGCCCCGGCGTCGCGCGGCCGCACCCCGATGAGCGCCGTGTTGCTGAGCACCGGCCAGACGAGTCCGGCCGCGACGCCGAGCAGGACGAGCCCGGGCAGCACGACCGCCGCGTAGGAGGTCTCCTCGCCGATCAGCGCCAGCAGCGCCAGCCCGGCCGCGCCGATCGCGAAGCCGACGACCGTCAGCGGGCGCGGACCGACGCGCGGCAGCAGGCGCGCGCCGACCGAGACGAACGCGATCGCGGCGACGGCCAGCGGCATGATCGCGCAGCCCGACTCGATCGCCGAGTAGCCGCGGCTGCCCTGCAGGTAGTAGACGAGGAAGACGCCGTAGGAGAAGAGCGCGCCCGCGAACAGCACGTTCCCGGCGAACGAGCCGGCGCGGTTGCGATCGGTCAGCACCCGCAACGGCAGCAGCGGATGCGACGAGCGCCGCTCGATCGCCACGAACAGCGCCAGCAGCCCGACGCCCGCGACCAGCAGCGCGACCGTCACCGGCGCGCCCCAGCCGTCGCCCTCCGCCCGTGTGAAGCCGTAGACGAGCGCCGTCACGCCCAGCGTCGAGGTCAGCGCGCCCGGGACGTCGTAGCGCGTCTCGCCCTCGGCGCGGCTCTCGCTGACGATCCACCACGCGGCACCGGCCAGCACCAGCGCGACCGGCACGTTGACGAGCAGCGTCCAGCGCCACGAGGCGTACTCGGTGAAGACGCCGCCGAGCAGCAGCCCGATCGCGCTGCCAGTGCCGGCGACGCCGCCCCACACGCCGAACGCTTTCGCCCGCTCGCGCGGGTCGGTGAAGGTGACGAACAGCAGCGACAGGATCGCCGGCGCCATCAGCGCGGCGAAGGCGCCCTGCAGCGCGCGAGCCGCGAACAGCAGCTCCTGCGACGACGCCGCGCCGCCGAGCGCCGAGGCCAGGCCGAAGCCGGCCAGCGACAGCGCGAACGTGCGCTTGCGCCCCCAGTAGTCGCCGATGCGACCGCCGAGCAGCAGCAGCCCGCCGAACGTGATGCTGTACGCGGTCACCACCCAGTGGCGGTTCGCGTCGGGTATCTCCAGCGCCGTCTGCGCCGACGGCAGGGCGATGTTGACGATGTAGATGTCGAGGATGATCATCAGCTCCGCGACGGCGACGATCGCCAGCAGCCACCAGCGGCGGGGGTCGGGCGCCGGCCTCGCGGCGCCGGGGGTCGAGGGGACGGGTTGCATCGGAGGTCCTTTCGTTGCGAGTCGGACCGCGATGCTGCCGCCGCGCCCGCCGGCCGCCCATCCCGCGGCGCGGGGGTCCTGGCAGCCCCCGCAGCTGGGGGATTCCGGCGCTGCGCGGGCGGAGCTACCCTCGTCCCATGTCGAACGCCGTCCTCGGAACCCGCGCCGCGACCGCGCGCGAGGCGATCGCCGCGCTGGCCGACGCGGGGCTGGAGCCGCGCGAGCTCGTCCACGAGGTCTCCGAGCGCGTGCGCCGCGTCGTCCCGTACGACTGGGGCGCGTGGGCGACGACCGATCCGGAGACGCTGCTGGAGACCGACGCCGTCGTCGAGGGCGGGTCGATCGACTGCGCGGACACGATCACCGCGATGCGGCTGGAGCTGGCCGGCGCCGACGTGAACCTGTTCGACGCGCTCGACCGCTCCGGCGAGCTGGCGGCGTCGCTGGCCTGCGCGACGCGCGGCGACCTCGCGACGAGCGCTCGCCATCGGACGGTGCTCGCACCGCGCGGCCTGAACGACGAGCTGCGGCTGCTGGCACGCAGCGGCGACGCGACGTGGGGCACCGGAGCGCTCGCGCGCGCGACCGACGCGCCGGAGTTCTCCCACGACGAGATCCGCTTCGTCGCCTCCGTCGCAACCCACCTCGGCCGGGGCCTGCGCGCGGCGCTCACGCGAGCGCCGATCGCCGCGCCGGCCGCGGGCGGCGCGGGCATGCTCGTGCTCGACGCCGACGGCGCGATCGAGGCGTCCACCGCCGACGCGCAGCACTGGTTGGCGCGGATGCCCTCGCCGCACGGCGGCGACTACCTGCCGCCGGCCGTCGAGCTGGTCGCCGAGCATGCGCAGGCGATCGCCCGCGGCGGGCACGACCTGCGCCCGGCGCGGCTGCGGATTCAGATCCCGGGCGACGGCTGGCTGCTCGTGCGCGCCGACGTGCTCAACGGCGCCGCCGGCGGACCGCCGCGCACGGCGGTCGTGCTGGAGCCGGCCGGCCGCGCCGAGCTGGTGCCGCTGCTGCACGCGCTGCACGGGCTGACCGAGCGCGAGCGCGCCGTCACCGAGCTGCTGGTCGCCGGCCTCGCGACCGATGCCGTCGCCGATCGCCTGGCGATCTCCCGCCACACGCTGCGCGACCACGTCAAGGCGATCTTCGCGAAGACCGGCGTCGGCTCGCGGCCCGAGCTGACGGCGCTGTTCGGAACCGAGGCCCCGCTCTAGTCCTGCCGCTCGGCGCGAGCGCGACCGACCGGTCGCAGCGCGCCGGTGTCGCGCGTCAGCCGCTGGGCGAGCGCCACCGGCACCAGCGTCACGGCGATCACGAACAGCACGACGACGTTGACCTGCGGCAGCTCCTGCCCGAGCCGGATGTTGCCGAAGATCCACAGCGGCAGCGTGTTCTGCGCACCGGCGGTGAAGGTCGTCACGATCACCTCGTCGAACGACAGCGCGAAAGCGAGCAGGCCGCCGGCGACGAGCGCCGTCGCGATCATCGGCAGCGTCACGTGGCGGAAGGTCTGCCAGCCGTCGGCGCCGAGGTCCATCGACGCCTCGACCAGCGAGGTCGGCGTCCGCCGCATCCGCGCGAGCACGTTGTTGTAGACGGTCACGATGCAGAAGGTCGCGTGGCCGATCACGATCGTCGTCAGCGAGAAGTCGACGCCGCCGAAGGTGAAGAACGAGTTCAGCGCCATCCCGGTGATGATCCCCGGCAACGCCAGTGGCAGCAGGATCACGAAGGAGATCGTCTCGCGACCGAAGAAGCGGAAGCGGTGCACCGCGAAGGCGGCGAGCGAGCCGAGCAGCAGCGCGATCGCGGTCGAGATCAGCGCGGCGCGGATCGACAGCCAGAACGCCTCGCGCATCGCCTCGTTGTGGAACGTCGCCGAGAACCAGCGCGTCGAGAGGCCGTCGAGCGGCCAGCTCTGCACGTTGGAGGGGTTGAAGGCGTAGAGCACGATCAGCGCGATCGGGAACAGCAGGAACAGCACGATCAGCGCCGCCCACACCGCCAAGGCGATCCGCGCGATCCGGGGTGCGCCGCTCATCGCCGCCTCACATCGCCTCGAACGCGCCCAGTCGCCGCGCGACGAGCAGGTAGATCGCCATCACCAGCAGCGGGATCGTCGCGAACGCCGCCGCGAACGGGACGTTGCTGGCGATCCCGACGCTGCGGTAGACGACGTTGCCGATGAAGTCCGAGCCGGCGCCGCCGACGAGCGTCGGCGTGATGAAGTCGCCGAGCGTCAGCGAGAAGGTGAAGATCGAGCCCGCGACGACCCCTGGCAGCACGAGCGGCAGCAGCACGCGGCGGAAGGTCGTCCAGCCGTGCGCGCCGAGGTCGGCGGAGGCCTCCAGCAGCGATGCCGGCACGCGTTCGAAGGCCAGCCAGACCGGCAGGATCATGAACGGCAGCCAGATGTAGCTGAAGACGATCCACATCGACCAGTTGGAGTAGGCGACGTCGATCGAGCCGAGCCCGAGCTGGTGCAGCGTCCAGTTGAGGATCCCGTCCTGCGCGAGGATCAGCCGCCACGCGTAGACGCGCACGAGGTAGCTCGTCCACAGCGGGATCAGCACGACGACGAACAGCAGCGTCTGCAGTCGCGGCGACGCCAGCCGCGCCGCGAAGTAGGCGAACGGCAGCGCCAGCAGCGCGTCGGTGACCGTGACCGCGGCGGCGATCCCAATCGTGCGCAGCGCGATCGTCCGATAGGTCGGCTCCTCGACGATCGTCTTGAAGTTGTCGAGCGTCCAGTCGTGGATCAGCTCGCCGGTGAACTCGTCGACGCGCCAGAAGGCGGAGATGAACAGCACGACGAGCGCCGCCAGGTAGATCAGCACGAACCAGGCGGCGGGCGGGCCGAGCAGCAGCGTCGCGCGCAGCCAGGCGCGGCGGAACAGTCCCGCCGAGACCCGGCCGCGCGCGCGTTGCAGCGGCGCCGAGGCGGGCGGCGCGCTCAGCCCTTCACCTCCGTCCACTTCCGCTGCCACTCGTCGTAGCTGGTGCAGTCGGTGCCCTCGCCGCCGCAGTCGCTCGTCGGGGTGCGCCAGAAGTGGATCGAGTCGAAGTAGTCGGTCGACTCGTTCGCGTGGTACTTCGCGCAGGCGCCTCTCTCGATTCTGTCCATGTACGCGCAGGCCTTCGTGTTGGCCGGCGTCTCACCGAAGGAGATCGCCTGCTGCGCCTGGACTCTCGGCGTCGAGATCCACTTCATCCACTCGTACGCGCAGTTCGGGTGTCTCGCCTGCGACGACATCATCCACGTGTCGGCCCAGCCGGTCGCGCCCTCTCTCGGGATCAGGTCGGCGACCGGTGCTCCGTCGGCCTGCAACGTGATCGTCTGGTAGGGCCAGGAGGCGCCGACGACCGCGTCGCCGTTCTTGAACAGGTCGATCTCGTCAGATGCGAGCGCCCAGTACTTCTTCACCAGCGGACGCTGCTGCTTGAGCAGCTCGACGGCGGCGTCCAGCTGGTCGGCGTTGAGCGAGTACGGATCTCTGATCCCCAGCTCCGGTCTCGTTCTCGACAGGTAGAGCGCCGCGTCGGCGATCTGGATCGGGTTGTCGGGAACCGTCACCTTGCCCTTGTAGGCGGGGTCGTAGATCGTCGCCCAGCTCGTCGGTCTGGTCGGGACGTCTCTGGTGTTGTAGAGCAGCGTGTTCGGGCCCCACTGCAGGGAGACGCCGTAGTGCTTGCCGTCGACGGTGTTGTGCGCCGGTGACTGCAGCTGCGGGATGAAGTCTCTCCACCCCGGGATCAGGTCGACGTTGACCGGCTGCACGTCGCCGCCGCGGATCAGTCGCACGCTGGCATCGCCGGAGGCCGAGACGAGGTCGTACTGGCTGCCGCCGCCCTGGCGCATCAGCGTCACCATCTCGTCGGAGGAGCCGCCGTACTTGGCGTTGACCTTGCACCCGGTCGCTCTCTCGAACGGCTTGACCCACTCCGGCTGCGTGTAGCCCTCCCACGCGATCACGTTCAGCTCGCCCTCCCCCTCTCCGATGCTCGTCGGCAGCGTCGAGGCGCTCGTCGAGCCGGAGTCGTCGGAGGAGCCGCAGCCGACGACGACCATCATCGCGAGCGTCGCCAGCGCGACGGCGATCAGGCTGGGCGAGGGTGCGGCGCGCCGCCAGCGCGCCCGTGCGTTGTCGAACATCAGCTCTCCTCCTCCACTGCGTTGGCCTGCGACGGCGACCACGTCAGTCGCACGCGCTCGCCGCGCGCGCCCCGCGGGCCGCCGTCGGGTGCGTCGTCGTTCTGGCGCAGCGCGACGAGCGTCGCGCCGTCGTCCAGCTCGACGACGTAGCGCGTGACCGATCCCAGGTACACGACCTCGCGCACGACGCCGACGGCGCTGCGCGCGTCGGCGGCGACGTCCGCGTCCGCGGCCAGCAGCCGCAGCTTCTCGGGTCGCACGACGACGCGGCGGCCGTCCTGCTCGATCACGTTCGAGGTGCCGACGAAGCTCGCGACGAACTCGTTCGCCGGCCGCTCGTAGATCTCGCGCGGCGTGCCGACCTGCTCGATCCGGCCCTGCGAGAAGACGGCGACGCGATCGCTCATCGTCAGCGCCTCCTCCTGGTCGTGCGTGACGTAGACGAACGTGATCCGCTCGCTCAGCTCACGCTGGATCGCCTTCAGCTCCAGCTGCATCTCCTGGCGCAGCTTCAGGTCGAGCGCGCCGAGCGGCTCGTCGAGCAGCAGCACGCGCGGGCGGTTGACGAGCGCGCGGGCGAGCGCGACACGCTGCCGCTGGCCGCCCGAGAGCTGGATCGGCTTGCGGCGGCCGAGGTCGCCGAGCTGCACCAGTCGCAGCGCCTCCGCCGCGCGCTCGGCCCGCTCGCGCCGGCCGACGCCCTTCACCATCAGTCCGTAGGCGACGTTGCCGGCGACCGACATGTGCGGGAAGAGCGCGTAGTCCTGGAAGACGGTGTTGACGTCGCGCTGGTACGGCGGCCGCCGCGTGACGTCCTCGCCGGCCAGTTCGACACGGCCGCCGTCGGGCACCTCGAAGCCCGCGATCAGGCGCAGCGTCGTCGTCTTGCCGGAGCCGGACGGCCCGAGCATCGTGAAGAACTCGCCGGGCGCGACGGAGAGGTCGAGCCGCTCCAGCGCGACGACGTCGCCATAGGCCTTGCGCAGCCCGACCGCCCGAACCGCCGGGGCGGCGCCCTCCTCGGCGGTGTCGTCGCCGGCAGCCTGCTGCGTGCCCGTCATGGGTCTCTCTCGCTCCGATCCCTGTGCTGCGGACCAGCCGAGTCTGCCACCAAGACAACGCCTCGCACCAGCCATCTTTGGCCCGATCGTCCGTGTTTCGGTGCGACGATTGGCCGGAACCGCCAACGAGCTGGCGCAGCGGCACGCGTCAGGCGGAGGGGCAGCGCGGCGCGAGGCCGCGCGGGCTAGCCGAACAGCGTCAGATCGGGCTCGCGCTCGCCGCGCAGGACGGCGAGGTCGACCTCGACGCAGACGATCCCGCGGGCCTCGGCGAGCACGCGCGCCTGCGGCTTGATCGACTGAGCGGCGAGCACGCCGCGGCAGACGTTCATCGTCGGGTCGAGGCGGATCCGCTCGAGATAGCGGGTCAGCTGCTCGACGGCGTCGATCGTGCCGACGCGCTTGATCTCGACCGCGATCCAGTCGTCCTCGGCGTCGCGGCACATCAGGTCGACGGGGCCGATGTCGGTCGGCCACTCGCGCCGCACGAGGCGGAAGCCCTCGCCGCACCAGTGCGGCTGGTCGGCCAGCAGCTCCTGCAGGTGGGCCTCGACGCCGTCCTTCTCCAGTGCCGCCGCCTCGCCCATGTCGTGCGTGACGTCGGAGAGCACCTCGGCGATGCGGATGTCGAGCCGGTCCTCGGTCGCGCCGGCGAACTTGCGCACGACGATCTGCCCCTCGGACTCCTCCATCGCGACCGGCGGCGTCATCCAGTTGCTCGGCTTGAAGCCGCCATGGTCGGCATGGACCATCACCGAGCCGTCGGACTTGATCATGATCAGCCGCAGCGCCTCCGGCAGGAGGGCGTCGAGCCGGCCCGTGTAGCGGACCTCACAGCGGGCGACGATCAGGCGCACGGCGGCACAAGGTAGCGGGCCGGCCCGATGGAGGGCGCGCGGGGACCGCCGGCGCCGGAACCCGATGATGGATATCACCCATCACCAGAATATTCGCTAGTCTATTAGCGAATGTTTTTGGGATTCGCGACTGCACCATTGACGGACGCCTGCGCCGAGCTCGACGCGTGGGCGACGCAACTTGACGAGCGGATCGTCCCCCACCGCTGGGAGGGTCGGCTCCGCCGTGCGCTCGAAGCGGAGGCGGTCGCCGCCTCCACGCGCATGGAAGGTGTGGCGGTGACCGTCGCCGACACCCTCAAGATCCTCGCGGACGATCCGCCCGAGGCCGTCTCCAGAGAGGATCGCGCGCTGGTGGTCGGCTACCGCGACGCGACGAGATTCGTCCAACGCCGAGCCGACGACGGCAATCTCGCCTGGAACCGCGAGCTGGTCGTCGGCGTGCAGGATCGCGTGCTGGCAGGAGAGCGCGGCGCCGGCGCCGGCGTGCTTCGCAGCCGAGCGGTGTGGGTCAGCAGAGCCGACGGCGAGGTCGTCTTCGAGACGCCCGACCACGAAGAGGTCCCCACGCTGGTGGATGACGCCTGCGCGCAGATCGACGGCAGCGACTGGCATCCCGCGATCGCCGCCGCTTGGCTGCACGTGGCGATCGCGGCAATCCATCCCTTCCGCGACGGCAACGGACGCACCGCGCGCGTCCTCGCCTCGCTGGCGATGTACCGCGGCGGGTTCCGCCACCCGGCCTTCACCAGTCTCGAGGAGTGGTGGGGCCGTCACCCGGCCGGCTACTACGCCTCCTTCGCGTGCCTCGGCCCGACCTTCGATCGCACCGCTGACGTGACGCCGTTCGTCACCTCGCACGTGCGAGCTCAGGTCGCCCAGGTTCGAGAGCTGGCGGTCCGGCAACAGCGCGACGGACTGCTGTGGGTCGCGCTGGAGAACCTGCTCGATGAGCTGACGCTCCCGCCGCGCCTTGCGAACGCGCTCTACGACAGCGTCTTCGGTCGCGACGTCACGACCGGCTACTACCGCGATCTCGCCGACACGAGTCCGGCGACCGCGCGCAACGACCTCGCGGCCGCCCGAGCTGCGGGACTGCTCGCCTCCGAGGGACGCACGCGCGGCCGCCGATACCTGCCCGGGCCGCGCCTGCTCCCGCTGCTGGCGAAGGCGATCGGCGCCCCCGAGGCCACCGAGCTGGCCATCGCCGCGACGCTCGGCCGCCGCGCCGCCGATGCGGCGACGCCGCCGCCGCGCGCCGCTCAAGTGTGAACGGGCGTGACCGATTCTTGCACTGGGGGGCGAAATTCCTCTACCATGGACAGGCTTCTGCGCTTGCGCACTGCGGTTCGGGGGAACCGTACGGCAGGACGGCAAGCGCACAAATCCAACGCATGTGACTGTGATCACCACCGCTGACACCGAGCGCCAGAGCGCGCACCGCACCGAGACTCGAAGACGCATGTACGTCTCGTCTCGAAGACGCACGCTCGTCTCGCTCAACTCGTGATGTACCGCGCCGCGCTCGCAGCGGAAGGCTGAAAGGCCAGGCGAGCAAGGCTCACATCAGCAACACGTCAGCTTTCTTTTCGACTCTCAGGAGATCACTGCACCCATGTCTGCCACCGCTTCCAGCACCTCGACCACCGTCGTCACGCCCGCCCCGCTGATCTGGCCGGAGCGCGACAACCACACGATCACGGCGGTCGACCTCGCTCCTGCGATCTCGACGAACGTCGAGGCGGTGCTGCCGCAGCTGCGCCAGCTCTCGGCCCTCGGCGACGCGCTCCGCTCGCTCCAGGCGCTCGACGGCAGCTTCACCAACGAGGCGCACGCTCGCGTGATCGCCGGCCTCTCCGCCGACCTGATGGACGAGCTGGCTGACAGCGACGCCGTCTCCTCGACCGAGCAGGCCGAGCTGATCCGCCGTCGTGCCGCCGCGCTGCGCGAGCTCAAGCACGACACCGAGATCGCGCAGGACGAGGCGGCGCTGATCGAGGGTCAGGAGCTGTCGATCATCGCGGCGCCGGTCTGCACCTTCCGCAACAAGACGCGCACCCCGCTGCAGTCGGTGATCATCACCGCCGCGCACGAGCAGGGCAACGAGCTGATCGCCGCGCTCGACGGCTCCTCCGACGCCGTCCTCGGCGAGGCCAACGGCCACATCGGCACGAGCGACATCACCGCCGACAGCCCGTTCGCGATGCAGATCACCGATCTGATCACGATGGGCGGCGAGTCGAACGCCTTCCCGAAGCACTTCTGTTACTTCCTGCCGGAGGACGAGGGCGCCGGCTTCGGCGAGAAGTCGAACAAGACGATCCTCTTCCGCAACGTCTACGGCCAGCGCTACGAGTACATCTCGAAGGCGCTCGGCGACGAGCTGCTCGTCGGCCACAAGCCGGCCGAGGGCGTCGACGTCCGCAACGTCCTGATCACCTGGATGCGCGGCCACGACATCGCCCACTCGGTCACGACCCCGCGCGCCGGCAAGGTCGGCCCCAAGGACGTCGGCCACGAGCCGTGGTACTCGCTCCAGGAGGCGATAGCGGACGCCTTCGGCACCGCGATGTCGTTCACGCCGACGTGGCTCGGGCTGGCCGGCTGCAGCGCCGACGACATGGCCGCCGTCTACCTCGCCGAGGCGCTGCACTACCTGCGCCGCGGCCCGTGGAACTGGAGCGACGCCGGCGCCGCCTGCGTCGAGCTGAGCTTCCTCGCCGGCAACGGCTACATCGACGTCGCCGAGGACGGCACGATCACGTGGGAGACCGCGCGCGTGATCGAGGGCATCCACGCGCTCAGCGCGACGCTCGAGCGCGAGGTCGTCTCCGCGCCGTCGAAGGAGAACGTGCAGGCGATCCTCGACCAGTACGGCTGGCGCGAGGACTCCCCGATCGCCCCGACGGTCCGCAAGATCCGCGACGAGCTGGCCGGCATCCCGACCTCGATCGCGTACCTCTAGGGCGCGCAAGCCACACCAGATGTGAGAAGGGCCCGCATCGCGGGCCCTTCGTCGTTCAGGGGTGTGTGTCGCGCGCGGCGTCAGGCGGAGGCCGCGGGCTCCAGCGGTTCGACTTCGAAGATCCCCGTCGTGCGCTCGATCTCGCGCAGGCGGTCGTAGTCGCGCTCGAGCACGTCGCGGTCGGGGTCGACGAGGTAGACGATCCCGGGGCAGGAGAAGAGGTCGATCGTCGGGGTGATCTCCTCGCCCGGCTGCGCCATCGAGATCGAGCCGGCGTAGGAGGGCAGCGCCTCGACCTCGCGCATGCCGGCGTCGGAGATCACCTTGCCGCCCTGGTGCGAGATCAGCATCACGCAGCGCGAGGCGTTGGCCAGCTCGTACGGCCGCTTGGCGCGCTCGGCGACCGTCTCGGGGCGCAGGTAGGCGTCGACCGTCACCGTCACGTGCGAGGGCGTGCAGCGGTCGATCACGTCATCGCGGATCGAGCCGTGCAGGCGCGCGCCGGACTCGACCAGCACCGGGCCGTCGGCCGTCAGCATCACCTCGGTGTGCGCCGGGCCGTACTTGATCCCGAGCGCGTCGAGCACGTCCTTGACGTACGGCACGACGAGGTCCTGCTGCGGCCCGCGGTAGGCGAGCAGCTCCTCGAAGTCGTAGGCGAGGTTGCCCTGGATGCGGATCTTCGTGTCGCGCCAGACCTCGGAGACGTGGTGGACGCCGTCCCACGAGACGGAGTCGCAGAACAGCTGCGTGCCGCGCAGCAGCTCCTGCACCAGCAGCTGCTCGTTGGCGCCCTGGAGCGCGTTGGGGCGGCCGAGCACGGCCTCGAACGCGCTGCGGATCGCCTCGGGCGTCTCGCACAGCGAGACGCCGTCGGTGCCGGCGGAGTCGAGCGGCTTGACGACGACCGGCCAGTCGCCGCGCGCCTGCGCCCACGCGATCGCGTGCTCGACGTCGCCGGTCTTCAGCTCGTGCACGGCGCGCAGGCCGGCGGCGCGCACCGCCTCGGCCATGACCGACTTGTCGCGGCGGGCGAGGCTCTGGGCGGTGCCGTTGGAGGGCAGGCCGAGCCGCTCGCTGAGCGCGTCGCTCAGCAGCACGCCCGGCTCCGAGCCGACGACGACGAAGGCGGGGTCGTATCTCGCCACGGCCGCCGCGGTCGCCTCCAGGTCGCCGTGGTGGACGACGTTCTCGAGGAAGTCCTGCGTGCGCAGGCGGTCGATGTAGAACGCCGACTCGTTCGGGTTGCTCTGGACGTGGACGACGTCGAGCCCCTCGGCGATGAAGCGCGGCGCCAGTCTGGAGCCGGTCGAGTAGGCGTCGACGACGACCGCGACGCGTCTGTTCTCACTCATGCTGTGGCCACCAGGATCAGGCGGTCGTCGGGCGTCTTCGGGCTGCCGTCGAAGCCGCCGTAGCGGGCGACGTCGCGGAAGCCGGCCTGCTCGACCATCGCCTGCAGCTCGTCGGCGGTGAAGTAGCGCGTCTCGACCTCGATCGATCTGCCCTCGGCGGTGTAGGTGACGTGCAGGACTCTCGTCTCGGGATCGACGTAGAGGTGCTCGTGGACGCCGTTCTCCTCGCGGTCGACGACGGTGCCGAGCGGGCCGAGGCGGTGCAGCGTCCGCTCGATGTCCGACAGCTCCATCACGAGCTTGCCGCCGGGCTTCAGCGCCGCGTGCCAGGTCTCCAGCACGGCCTGGTCGTCCGCGACCGTCTTGCCGTAGCCGAAGGAGGAGTAGAGGTTGACGATCGCGTCGAAGCTGCCCAGCTCGGCCGGCAGCTTCTGCGTCAGGTCGTGGACGACGTAGCGCGGGCCGGGGTTGCGCTTCTCGGCCTCGGCGATCACCGCCGGCGAGATGTCGACGCCGGTCGTCGGGTAGCCCTGTCTCGTCAGCACGCCGGCGTTGCGGCCGAAGCCGCAGCCGGCGTCGAGGACTGCGGCGCCGGGTGTCAGGCCCAGCAGCGCGGCGATCTGCTCGCACTCGCGCTCGGTCTCCTCGTAGCGGCCGAGCTTGTCCGACATCGCGATGAACGCGGCGCCGAACGCGTCCAGCTCGTTGAGGTTCTCGACCTCGTCGCTCATGCCGCGGTCCCGACGATCACGAGGCGGTCCTCGGGACGCTTCGGCGCGCCGTCGAAGTCGCCGTGGAGGGAGATGCCGGTGAAGCCGACCTCTTCCAGCATGCGCTGGAGGTCCTCCTTCTCGTACATGCGGATGCGCGAGTGGACGACGTCGCCGTCGAGCTCGTATCTGACGTGCAGTCTGCCCGTCGAGAAGTCGACGTCGAGCGTCTCGATCACGCCGTTGGTGTCGCGCACGACGACGCCCTCGTCGGTTCTGAGGCGGAAGCGCGAGCGCTCGAGGTCGGAGAGCTGCATGACGATCTTGCCGCCGCTCTTCACGAGCCGGCGGAAGGCCCGCAGCATCTCCATGTCCTCGGCCTCGGTCGCGCCGTAGCCGAACGACGAGTAGAGGTTGACGATCACGTCGAAGGGGCCGACGCCCGCGGGCAGCGGCTGCGTCAGGTCGGCGACGAGGTAGCGCGGGCCCGGGCTGCGCTTCTCCGCCTCCGCGATCGCGGCCGGCGAGATGTCGATCCCGGTCGCCTCCATGCCCTGCTCCTGCAGCGCGGCGCAGTAGCGGCCGAAGCCGCAGCCGGCGTCGACGACGGTCGTGCCGGGCGCGAGGCCGAGCAGTCTCACCATCGCGGCGGCGTCCTCGCTGGTCGAGTCGTAGCCGCCCAGCCGCTCCGCGATCTTCATGTACGCGGGGCCGTAGGTGTCGACCTCGTTGAGGACGTGCTCGTCAGAAGGGGTCTGGTCGGTCATCGGTCGGCCTCGGTCGAGTCGTGGTCAGCTGATCGCGGCGGTGGCGGCGTCGGCGCGGCGCAGCGTCTCCGCGCGTGCCGCGTCGCCGCCGGCGCGCACGAGCCCGAGCGCGCCGAGCCCGCTGGAGAGGATCGCGCGCATCACGCGGCCGACGCGCGGGTCCGCGTCACGCTCCAGGTACCAGTCGCTCAGGTGGGCGACGTAGCGGTAGTACTTGAGCAGGTCGAACGCCTCCAGCGCGACCGCGAGGTTGCGGCGATGGACCTGCGACTGCAGGACGATGTGGCGGTAGTCGGAATCGGCCGGGGCGGGATCGGCGGCGCCGTCGTTGGCCGGGTCCCACGCCTTCGCCCACGCCTGCGCGATGCGGAAGGCGCTGTTGTGGTCGGGATCGACCAGCCGCTGCGCGGGCGGCAGCACGAGCCCCTTCACGACCGGCTTGTCGAGGCAGTAGCCGAGCACGACGATCGCGAGCAGGTCCTCAGCGGACAGCAGCGGCTGCTCGCGCACGAGCGCGGTCAGCTCCGGCAGCGCCACCAGCTCCTCCAGCAGCTCGTCGACGAGCAGCGCGTTGCCCTTGCTCGACGACAGCTCGCCGCCGATCTCGGTCGCGACCATCCCGTGCAGGACGTGGCGTGAGGGCAGCACCGGCAGCGTCGGCTCCAGTCTGCCGAGCAGCTCCTCGACGTGCGCGACGTGGGCGGCCCACTCGTCGCCGGAGAGGTGGATCAGCTGCGACCCCTCCTCGTCGATCATCATGTCGCGCCACATCGCGACGACGCGCAGATGGTGGGTCGGGAAGCCGTCGGCGCGCGTCAGCGGCATCACCGGGTAGGAGTCGTCGCCGGTGTAGTAGGCGACCGTCCCCCGCTCCTCTCTGACGAAGACGCCGCGCTCGATCCCGAGGCGGGCGACCTCGGCGGTCTTCTTCGTGCGGTCGGAGTCGTAGAGGATCCGCTCGAACTGGACGCCGAGGCGGTCGAGCGTCTCGTTCTGGCCGGCGACCGCCCAGTCGCGCACGCGCTTCCACAGCGCGACCGCCTGCGGGTCGTCCTGCTCGACACCGGTCAGCAGCTGCTGCGCGAGGTCGTGGCGCTCGTCGAGGTCGCGCGCGACCGGCGCGTCCTCGTCGGCGACGTCGGCGACGGGGCCCTCCTCACGCGCGTAGCGGGCGTAGAGATCGCCGACGAACTGGTCGCTCTTGCGGCCGGCCTCCGCAGGGGTGCCGGGCGCGGCGTAGCGCTCGTAGCCGGCCATCGCCTCGCCCATCGAGCGGCCGGCGTCACCGATGTGGCTCTGGCGCTCGACGGTCGCGCCCGCGGCTCTCAGCGCGCTCGTGATCGCCTGCCCGAGCGCGATGTTGCGCAGGTGGCCGACGTGCAGCGCCTTCGTCGCGTTGGGGTCGCAGAAGTCGACGATCGCGCGCTCGCCGGCAAGCAGGTCGCCGGTCTCCATGCCGGTGAAGCGGCCGGCCTCCAGGCCCGCGCCGGTCTCGGCGATGCGCGCGTCGGTCAGCCGCAGCAGGAAGCGCTGCTGCTCCTGCTCGGCGCTCGCGACGGCGGGATCGGCGGCGAGCGCCGCCAGCGCCCGCGGCGCCAGCTCGCGGTCGCGTGTGATCGCGCCGACGTCGGTCGGGTCCTCCTGTCTCAGGTTCGGGACGACGCGGAAGGCGCTCGCATCGACGGCGCTGAGCGTGGACTCGACGGCGTCGAGCAGGTTGTCGGCGCGCAACGGCGCTGCTTTCTCGTCACGCATCCGCGACTCCCCCGAGACGGAGTGAAGCACGGGAGACGGGGCTCGAACCCGCAACCATCGGCTTAGAAGGCCGGTGCTCTACCAATTGAGCTACTCCCGCATGCTGGAGAGCCTGCTGACGCAGGAACCCCGAAGCGACCCGGAGGAGTCTAGTGGAGGCGAGCGATTCGCGTCCGGCCGAGCGCATCACGCCGCCGACTCCGCCGGCAGCGTGCGCGGCACGCGCTCCCGCAGCGCGAGCAGCAGAGCCGCCACCTCGGGGTCGGTGCCGAGGTCCATCGCGTGCTCGCAGGCGGCGATCGCGTCGCTGACGCGGTCGGTGCGGGCGAGCGCGTGGGCGTAGCGCGACCACGCCTGCGGCGACTCGGGCGCCAGCATCGTCGCCGCCTCGCAGGCGGTCACCTCGGCGCCGATCTCGCCGCTGAGCTGGTGGACGAGCGCCAGGTCGAGCAGTCCTTCGAGCGTCGGCATCAGCTCCGAGGCGCGCTCGAGCGCGGCGCGCGCGCCGTCGCGGTCGCCGAGCCGCAGCCGCAGGCGGCCGAGCCGCTCCCAGGCGGAGGAGTCAGACGGCGCCGCCTCCGTCTCGCGCACGGCCGCGTCGCGCGCCAGGTCGTAGGCGCGCATGTCCTCGTAGATGCGGGCGGCGAAGCGGTGCGGCGCCGGCCGCTCGCCCTCGGCGCGGATCCAGTCGCGCACGGTGCGCGCGGCCGCCGGCAGGTTGCCCGACTGCCAGAAGGCGACGGTCAGCTGGCGCAGCACGACCGGGTTGCGCGGATCGGCGTCGCGCGCGTAGACGAGCCGTCTGGCGGCCAGCTCGGGATCGCCCTCGGCGAGCGCGTGCTGGGCGGCGGTCATGAAGCGCTGGACGCGGTCGGCCGACGGGTCCGGTCTGGAGAAGTCGACGAACTGCAGCGAGCCGGCCGGGATCGTGCGGACCCCGATCTGGAACTTGACGCGCGCCCACTGCTGCACGTCGTCGCCGTCGCCGGAGAAGTAGATGCCGGTGACCGAGCCGACGCCCCACTCCGGGTAGGAGAGGCAGCGCGCGTAGCGGTGGACGACCGAGTGGGCCGGCGCCTGCGAGCCGAACGGGTCGTTCTCGGCGCGATCTCTGTCGGCGGCGGCGCGCGCCTGCGCCTCCTCGTAGGCGCGCCGGCCCTCCTCCGCGCGCGCTCTGCGTGCCGCCGCGGCGGAGACCTTGACGGCGTTGGCGGAGACCTTTCCGCCGCGCGAGGTCTCGGCCAGCTGCTCGAGCTGGTCGGCGGCCTCGTTGATCGCCTGAAGGTGGCGCTGATGCTCGTGCTGGCGGCCCGGCGGTGCGATGTCCGGGTGCCAGACCTTCGCCATTCTGCGGCGTGCCAACTGCACCGTTCGCTTGTCGAACGGCGGATCAAGCTCGAGCAGCAGGATCGCCTGCTCGATGTCGAAGACTGCGGCCATGAAGAACCAAGGCTAGCGACGCGGAGGCCGCCCCGGTCGTCTTCTCTATCCTCCGTTCCCGTGTCCGCCCAGTACATCTTCCAGATGCACCGCCTGTCCCGGCTCTTCCCGCCGGACAAGGAAGTGCTGAGAGAGGTCTCACTCTCTTTCTATCCCGGCGCCAAGATCGGCGTGCTCGGCTACAACGGCTCCGGCAAGTCGACGCTGCTGAAGATCATGGCCGGCATCGACAGAGAGTTCCGCGGCACCGCCGCGCTGGCGCCCAACGCGACCGTCGGGCTGCTGGAGCAGGAGCCCCAGCTCGACGAGTCCAAGGACGTCCGCGGCAACGTCGAGGACGGCGTCGCGGAGACGCGCGACCTGCTCAACCGCTTCAACGAGCTGGCGGCCAACTACTCCGACGAGACCGCCGACGAGTTCGCGCGCCTGCAGGAGCAGATCGACGCCGCCGACGCGTGGAACCTCGACACGATGCTCGACACGGCGATGGACGCGCTGCGGCTGCCGCCCGCCGATGCCGACGTGTCGCTGCTGTCCGGTGGTGAGAGACGCCGCGTCGCGCTCTGCCGCCTGCTGCTGAGAGCGCCCGACCTGCTGCTGCTGGACGAGCCGACCAACCACCTCGACGCCGAGTCGGTCGCGTGGCTGGAGCTGCACCTGCGCGACTACAGAGGCACGATCGTCGCGATCACCCACGATCGCTACTTCCTCGACAACGTCGCCGGCTGGATCCTCGAGCTCGACCGCGGTCAGGGCCACCCGTTCGAGGGCAACTACTCCGGCTGGCTGGAGCAGAAGCAGCAGCGGATGGCGCAGGAGGAGCGGCAGGACAACACGCGCAAGAAGGTGCTCGCGCAGGAGCTGGAGTGGGTGCGGATGAACGCCTCCGCCCGCCGCGCGAAGCCGAGAGCGCGCCTCAACGCCTACGAGGCGCTGCTGGCGGAGGACCGCAACGTCAAGCTCGACCAGGTCCAGATCCACATCCCGGCCGGCCCGCGCCTCGGCGACGTCGTGATCGAGGCCGAGAACCTGCGCAAGGGCTTCGGCGACAAGCTGCTGATCGAGGACCTCTCGTTCAAGCTCCCGCGCGGCGGCATCGTCGGCGTGATCGGGCCCAACGGCGCCGGCAAGACGACGTTGTTCAAGATGATCACCGGCCAGGAGCAGCCCGACGCGGGCACGTTCAAGGTCGGCGAGACGGTCAGACTGGCCTACGTCGACCAGTCACGCGACGCGCTCGATCCCGAGAAGACGGTCTGGCAGGAGATCTCCGGCGGCGACGACCAGATCTCGGTCGGCGACCAGAAGATGAGCTCGCGCGCCTACACGTCCGGGTTCAACTTCAAGGGCACCGACCAGCAGGCGAAGGTCGGCAAGCTCTCCGGCGGTGAGCGCAACCGCGTCCACCTCGCGAAGCTGCTGCGCTCCGGCGGCAACCTGCTGCTGCTCGACGAGCCGACCAACGACCTCGACGTCGACACGCTGCGCGCGCTCGAAGAGGCGCTGCTCGCCTTCGGCGGCTGCGCCGTCGTGATCTCCCACGATCGCTGGTTCCTCGACCGCATCGCGACGCACGTGCTCGCGTTCGAGGGCGACTCGCAGGTGCGCTGGTTCGAGGGCAACTTCGAGGCGTACGAGGAAGAGCGTCACGCGCGCCTCGGCGCGGAGGCCGACCGGCCGCACCGCGTCACGTACAAGAGACTGGTGCGAGGCTAGAGGCGATCGGCTGGGGGCCGCTCGCCCCCAGCCTCGCACTTGGGAGATCGGCTGGCGCCGATCTCCCGGGTCTTGCGTCTCTCTTCTACTTCTTCTGCTTTGCGCAGCCGGCGATCGTGAGGCGGTCGGCGCGGCGCAGCAGTCTGCCGTTCTGCGCCCGCAGGCCCTGGCGCGCTCTCGCGAGGCGGGCCGCCTTCGTGCAGAGGTCGCGCACGACGCCGACCGGCCCGCTGCTGGCCGGCAGCGTCAGCTGGAAGCGCGACAGCGGCACGTCGGGGATCCGGTCGAACGTCGTCGTCAGGCGCAGGTCGCGCGTGATCACGACTCTGCCGACGAGGTCGATCGCGACGTCGCCGCGCAGCTGCACGACGATGTCCGGCAGTCTGCGCGCCGGGTTTCTGACGAAGTACGCCGGGCCGCTGAGCGACTTCGGCAGCAGCGGCGTGACCGCCGTCGCGCTGCCGATCCGCGCCGCGGCGCCGCACGTGCCGGCGTCGTACGCCGCCTGCGTGCACGCTCTCTCGACGACGTCGAGGCGCGCGTTCAGCACCTTCGGCAGCGCCAGCCGCACGCTGCGGTTGGCCGCCTGCGCCGCAGGCTGCGTCAGCGTCGCGACGAGCGACGTGCGTCTGCCGGCCCGCGTCTGTCCTCTCGCGCCGACGCGCACCGCCAGCTTCGGCGTGTACGCCAGCGAGCGGCAGCCGCCGACCTGGTAGCGCGAGGAGCGCTGCGCGACGGCGCCGCCGGCCGCGGCGATCGCGGCGCCGACGGTGCGCGGGGCGCAGCTGGTCGGGTTGAGCATGAAGCCCGGCTTGTCGATCGCGACGCGCACCGAGCGGATCTGCAGCGGGATCCCCTGCAGGATCGTCGGCAGCGGATCGGAGGCGATCCGCAGCGCCGCGGTGCGCAGGTCGACGAAGACCGCGGCGCGCACGACGACGGTGCCGAGGTCGAACGGCCCGGCCTTCGCCGGCACGACGATCGAGAGGCCGTACGGCGCCCCCTTGTACGGGCCGGTGACGTAGACGCGGCCCGGCAGCTCGAACGGCAGCGAGCCCGGTCCGGCGCTCGTCTGCGCGCTGCCGATCCGCGACGCCTCGCCACAGCTCCCGGCCGCCGCCTGCGCCTCGCCGCAGAGCGGCGTGCTGGCCAGTCTCGGCATCAGCCCGGCCGGCATCGTCACGTCGATCGCCTTCAACAGGTCGTCGCCGTCGGTGCGCGCGAAGGTCAGCGAGAAGGCGCTCGCGGCGCCGGCCTGCGTGCTCGCCGAGCCGGCGCTGAAGGCCGGCGCGAAGCCGCTCGGCGCGCCGTCGCAGGCGATCTCGACGGTGTCGGTCGAGACGGCCGGCCGGCCGCCGCCCCACGGCGTCAGCGCCGTCGAGGTGCTCGCCGGACCGCAGGCGCGCGGGTTGGCGAGCGGCGCGCGCGGGCCGCCCTTCAGCGCCACCGTCAGGTGGTTGAACGGCAGCTGCGGGTTGTTCGCGAAGGTCGCCGTGACCTGACCGCTGACGGGATCGAGGTCGATCTCGCCGGGGAGCTTCAGCCGCACGCCCGCGCCCTCGGCGACCAGCACCATTCTCAGCAGCCGCTGCGGCGTCTGGTCGAGCAGGAAGACCGAGCCCGTCATCGGTCTCGCCAGCAGCGGCGTGTCGATCTGCACGCTGCCGATCTTCGACGCCGCCGGGCAGTCCGGCACCTCGGAGGTGGCGAGCTTCATCGCCGCCGCCGGGCAGGTTCTCAGCCCGTCTGAGGCCGAAGGCGAGACGACCGTCCCTCTCGGCAGCCGCACGACGACGTCCTTGACCGGCGGCGTCGCCAGCCCGTCGACCGTCTGGTCCTGCGGTACGTCCAGCTCGACCGTCCAGCCGGCCGGAGCGCCGGCCTTGGTCGTGTCGGGGCGGGCGGAGCCGGTCGCCGCGAAGCGCTGCTGCTCGCAGCCGGTCAGTTGCGCCATCGGCGCGGTCGTCGCGATCGTCCTGCCCGGGTTGTCGTAGGTCTCCAGCGAGATCTCCGCCCGCGTCGGGCCGTCGCACGTCGCCGCGTTGGTCATGAAGGGCCGGACCGGGACCTCGCCGGTGAGCGACGTCTGGCGCTCGGCATCGTGGCTCGGGTCGCCCGGGACGCCCCAGAGGGTCATGTCCGCCGACGACATCGCTCCCTGCGTCGGCAGGTTGGCGATCGTCGTGCGGAGGCCGTGGTCCCCGTCGCGGACCGAGACGAGCATGTGGATCGGCAATCCCAGCTTGATGAAGGCGAACTCGGCCGGAGCGCCGTGCGAGGGCACGACGTTGAAGACCGCGTTGGGCTCGTTGCCGGGTATGAAGAAGACGTTCGTTCGAATCACGCCGACCTGCGACTCGGGCGGGCACGAGGAGGCGAAGAAGTCCGCCGCCGCGCAGCGCGGGATCGCGCCCGGATTGCCGACGATTCCCGGAGGCAGGTCGACGACGACGTCGCGCGCGGTCTCCAGCGGACGCGGCATCTCCAACGCGTCGATGATCGGGTGTCTCGCCATCACGCTGGTCAGCGCGAATCTGACGTTCAGATCGGGGTGGCCGCCGGCCTGCGTCGTCGAGGTCGACACGCCGACGCTCCCGTCGACGAAGCCGAACGGCTCGGCGGCGTGCGCCGCGGCAGCGCCGATGAGCGCCGTCGCGAGCACGAGGCAGAGCGTCGCGAGGACGCATGCGAGCGGCCGCGAGCGGCGCGAGGTCGCGGTCATCTTGGTCTCCTGGCGATGGTCAGGCACGGGCGCCTCTTCTCGTCGGCGCCGGCTTCAGCACGAACGCGAGCCGCCGGGGGTCGGCGACCTGCCGGTGCACGACGTCGACGCGGAGGCGCAACGCGCCGCGGCGGGTGAGCTGGGCGCGGGCGGCTCTGGAGAGCCGCAGCGTCAGCCGCACCGTGCCGGCGCGCGTGAAGGTGCGCGTGGCGGTCGCGGCATTCCGCCACCGTCTGCCGGCCTTGAACGTGGTCGTTGCGGTGACGCGCCCGGCCGTGTCGGAGGTGATGGCGAGCGTGACCGCACGCCCGGTCGCGAGCTTGCGCTGCGCCGCCTTCGACAGTCTCGCGACCCTCATGGAGGGGTTTGCCGGGAAGGGCGGCGCGGTGTCGTTCTCGTCGCCGGGGCCGTTGAAGCCCTCGCTCAGGTTGCCGGGCGCCGGCATCCGCGGGGCGGGGTCGCCCTGGCAGGCGTCGCCGAGGCAGCCCTCGCGCGGGTCGCGCGGCGCCGGCAGGTCGTCGCCGTGGCGAGCCGCATAGACCTTCAGGTGGTCGTCGTCGATCCACGGCAGCAGCTGGGCGTAGCTCTTGAAGAAGACGTCGCCGCCGTCGCTGACGCCGGCCATCGTCGCGCCGACGCTCTCGTCGCCCGCGCTGATCAGCGAGCGGACGCCGTCGTGCCAGGCGTAGACGTCGTTGAGCTCGTTGTCGTCGCCGGGCTCCAGCGCGGTGGTCGTCTGGAAGTAGACCCAGCTGCCGTCCTCGGAGGTCACCCGCCGAGCGATCTGGAGCGTCTGCAGGACGTCGCCGAAGTCGACGAACTCGGCCGGCGCGCCGTCGGCGGCGCAGCTGAGGCAGTCGAGCTCGCCGTCGACCGTGGCGCGGAAGATCTGGCCGTTGTCGTAGCCGACGGCGGTGCCGCCGACGCCGTCGATCGGCACCCGCGTCGTCCACACGATCGAGGAGCCGTCGGGGGTCGCCTGTGCCGGCAGGCGGCTGCCGGCCTCGAAGGCGTTCAGCTCGAACGGCTGGTCGCCCACGCTCCCCGCGGTGGTCTCGATCGCGCTCGGCGCCTGATCGCCCGTCTTCACCCACAGCGTCGCGTCCGCACCGTCGTCGGTGCCAAACCAGAGGCGGTTGCCGTCGTCGGAGACGTTCGCCGTGCGCAACGTCCCGCCGGCGTCGGTCGCGGCGCCGGTCAGGCGCGTGCGCTCGCCGCCGGCGACGTCGTAGCGGTAGACGTCGTCGGCGTCGTTGGTGTCGGCCGGGTCGAGCGCCAGCGCGGTGCGGATGAAGACGGCGCTGAGGTCGGTCGTGTGGCCGACGACGGTCGTGTCGCCGTCGGCGCCGGAGAGCGGGGCCGAGAGGTCGACGGTCGGCTGCCCCTCGCGCCAGAGGTAGACGTGGCGCGCGATCGGGTCGGAGGTGTCAGGGTCAACGCAGCCGGCCCGCGAGGTCAGCACGACCGTGCGCGCGTCGGCGGAGACGCCGCTCTGACGCTGTCGCCGGCTGTCGCCGTCCGGCGCCTCGGCGCCGCAGGTGACCAGCCGCGCGACGTCGGCACCGATCGCGGTGAGGGCGCCGTCGGAGCTGCCATCGTCCTGCCACAGGAAGACGTCGGTCTTCGGGCCGGGGAAGTCCGGGAACAGCTCCGCTCTGTCGGCGTTCAGCGAGAGCTGGACAACGAGGCGATCGAGGTCGGCCGTGCGGTCGACGAGCTGCAGCGGACCGCCGATCGTCTTCCAGCTGCCGTCCGGCTCGCTGAGCGCGAGCTCGTTCGGCGTCATGAGCATCGAGCCCGGCTTGACGCCGCCGGTGACGATCCGCGCGAGGTCCTCGGAGACGGCGACCGTCGCGGGTGCGATCAGCGGCGTGACGATCGGCGAGGTGATGCGCCGATATGCCTTCTCCCAGCCCGCAGCGGTGCGCCGCACCGTGAAGACACCGTTGACGTCCGACAGCTCGCTGCCGATCACGCCACGATCGCCGTCGGGGAACAGCCACGCTCTCGAGTAGTCGAAACCCTCCGACTCCAGCGGCGAGACCAGTTCGTAGTGCAGCTCGGGCGGCAGCTGTGCCGCGGCCGCGCTGGGCGCGGTGACGGCGATTGCCGCAGCGATCAGCGCACCCGCGAGTGCGCGCTTTGTGGGGATCATCTTCTCCTCCGGTCCTTCGCGGGGGCTGTGACGAGCGACCAGCCAGCCCTCCGCGGCATCCTGATCGCACCACAATAAACATTGTTGTCTCAGCGTGCGCAGATGGCACGTCAGCACTCGGACGTGGGTGGGTTTGCGAATGGCTCTCGGTAGGGTGACGCCATGACTCAGGTTTCGAGAGCCGTGCTGATCACGGGCTGTTCGTCCGGCATCGGGCGCGCGACCGCGCTGCGCCTCGCGGCCGGCGGCTGGACTGTCTACGCGAGCGCTCGCCGCGTCGAGGCGATCGCCGACCTCGCCGACGCCGGCTGCCGCCTGCTGGCGCTCGACGTCACCGACGAGGCGTCGATGGTCGCGGCGGTCGAGCAGGTCGAGCGCGAGGCCGGCGCCGTCGGCGTGCTGATCAACAACGCCGGCTACAGCCAGAGCGGCGCGATCGAGACGGTCCCGCTCGACGCCGTCCGGCGCCAGTTCGAGACCAACGTCTTCGGGCTCGTGCGGCTGACGCAGCTGGTGCTGCCGGCGATGCGCGCACAGGGCTGGGGCAAGGTCGTCAACCTCGGCTCGATGGGCGGGCGCCTGACCTTCCCCGGCGGCGGCCACTACCACGCGACGAAGTACGCGCTGGAGGCGCTCAGCGACGCGCTGCGGTTCGAGGTCGCCGGCTTCGGGATCGACGTCGTGCTCGTCGAGCCGGGCCTGATCACGACCGAGTTCGGCAACGCGGCGACGGCCTCGCTGGCCGAGACCGGCGGCACCGCGCCCGCGGCGACCGCCTCCGACGGCGACCCCTACGCCCACTTCAACGCGACCGTCGGCGCCGTCACGAAAGGCGCCTACGAAGGTCCGCTGCGCCACTTCGGCGGCGGCCCCGACCGCGTCGCGAAGGCGATCGAGAAGGCGATCTCGCGCAGACGCGCGCCGACCCGCGTCGTCGTCACGCCGTCCGCGCGCACGACGATCCCGCTGCGCAGAGTGCTGCCCGACCGGGCGTGGGACGCGATGATGCGGCGACAATTCCCATCACCGCGGTAGCCAGCCCGGCCTCCCGCGGGAATTGCCGGGCGCAGTTCCCGACGCCGAAGCAGGACCCGCGGGCGCGCGCCGTCGGCGAGCGCCGCCGGCGCGGCGGCTCAGACGAGCGCGTCGATCGCGGCGGCGAGCGCGGCGGTGTCGGCGGCGACCGCGTGGGCGCCGGCCGCTGTCAGCTCGGCGGCGGCGAAGCTGCCGGTCTCGACGCCGATGCAGCGCACGTCGTCGGCGAGCGCGCAGGCGACGTCGCGCGGCGTGTCGCCGATCACGACGGTGCGCTCCCTGGGATGCGGATCGATCCGGGAGTTCCCACCGGGAATCCGCGTTCCCGGTTCGCCGTCGTGGAACTCCCAATGCGAAGCACGAGCACGGGCGACCGCGGGCAGGTCGGTGCGGTCCTCGCTGTCGGAGCCGAAGCCGCCCTGGCCGCTCGCGAACCACTGGCCGACCCCGGCCGCGCGCAGCTTCACGCGCGCGACCGTCTCGTAGTTGCCGGTCACCAGCGACAGCCGCACGTCGTCGCGCGCCGCCAGCGCGCCCAGCAGCTCCGGCACGCCCGGCAGCACGAACTCGCTCAGGTCAGCCGGACAGGTCTGGGCGTAGATCTCCCCCGTCGCGACGCGCACGTCGTCGGCGCGCGCGTCGATCCGCTCGGCCGAGACGCCGTGCGCGAGCAGGATCGCACGCGAGATCTCCGGATCGGTGCGGCCGGCCGGGTCGATCGCGCGCGTCAGCGAGCGATCGACCGCGGAGAGGCTGTGCACCTGGCAGATCGCCTGGTGCACGGCGGCGGCGTGGGCGGCGGTCGCGCCCGCCATCAACGTGCCGTCGATGTCGAACAGCAGCAGCAGGTCGCCCGCGCCCGCCATCAGCGCAGGAACGACGTGTCCGCAGTCAGCTTCTGCGTGAACGCCGCGATCAGCTTCGCCGTGTTGTGGACGTCGTCGAGCTGGACCATCTCGACCGGCGAGTGCATGTAGCGCAGCGGAACCGAGACGACCGCGGTCGGGATGCCGCCGCGCGTCAGGTGCACGACGTCGCCGTCGGTGCCGGTCGCGCGGCCGGCGGCGGCGAGCGTGTACGGGATCTCCTGCGCCTCGGCCGTCTCGATCAGCAGCTCGGTCACGGTCGGGTGGACCATCGAGCCGCGCGTGATCGACGGGCCGGAGCCGAACGGCTGTCTCGACAGCTCGCCGAGCGCGATGCCGGGCTGGTCGGTCGCGAAGGTGACGTCGACGACGACCGCGACGGCGGGCTTGAGCGAGAAGACGCTCGTGCGCGAGCCGACGAGGTTCGTCTCCTCCTGCACCGCCGCGACCGCCGCGACGTCACCAGGCGCGCCGCCGGCCTCGGCGACCAGGCGCGCGACCTCGTACGCGACGAAGGCGCCGATGCGGTTGTCCATCGCGCGCGAGACGACGCGGTCGTTGGGCAGCTCGATCGGCTCACCGGCGATCACCGCGACGTCGCCGATCCGCGTCAGCCTGCGCGCGTCGTCGCCGTCCTTGGCGCCGATGTCGATGTGCAGGTCCTTCAGCTCCGGCACGTTCTTGCGGTCGTCGGCCTTCATCAGGTGGATCGGCTTCTTGCCGATCACGCCGTCGATCGCGCCGTCCTTCGTCATCAGCGTGACGCGCTGGCCGACGAGGATGATCGGGTCCCAGCCGCCGACGCCCTCGAAGCGCAGGAAGCCGTCGTCGTCGATGTGCGTGACGATCACGCCGATCTCGTCGATGTGGCCGATGATCGCGGTCAGCGGACCGCCTGCCGTCCCTCTCACGCGCGCGACCGACGAGCCGACCGTGTCGTGGCTGACCTCGGCGAACGCGGCGGCGGCCGCCCGCCAGGCGGTCGCGACCGGGGTCTCGTACCCGGACGGGCCGGGCGTGGTCAGCAGCGTGCGGAGGAAGTCGGGCGTCGGCATGGCGGGGAGCCTAGCGCTCCGCGCCGAGCCCCGGAAGCAACGGGCCGGCCGCTCCCACGGGTGCCGCGGGCGGCTGGACCGCCGCCGGCCGCGCCTGCTCCAGCGCCGTCCGCAGCTCGCCGATCCGGCGTTCCAGCGAGAGTTGCGGCGCCGCGTCCGCCGTCGCCCGCGCGACCGTCGCGCCGCTCGCGGAGGCGCCCGCCCCGGTGATGTTGACGCGATGGCCGCCGAGCGTCCCCGTGACCGACCGCTCGCCGGCGACCAGCGTCCCGCGCGCGGCGGCGCTGCCGCCGATGTGGAAGACCAGCGGCGCCTCGTCGTCGAGGTCGAGCGACAGCACGCCGCTGACCGTGACGCCCGGCACGAAGCTGAAGCGGTCGAAGCGCATCAGCCGCCGGCCGATCCGCACCGTGCCACCACGCAGGCCGCCGATGCCGACGGCGCCGCCGGACGGCTCGGCCGCACCGCTCAGCGCGACCGTCATGATCCGCTCGAAGGCGTCGGCGATCGTCAGCTCGAAGGCGGCGTAGGTGCGGCCCGCGCGCGCCGGCAGCCCGTGGCGGACCGGCAGGTCGGCGAGCCGGCGCGGCGCCTGCTTGGCGACCGGCGGCAGGCTCGTGCGGCCGCAATCGGCGACGCGGCGGTCCGCGAAGAAGGCGGTGACGGCTCTGCGGGCGCAGCGCTGGTCGAGGCTGGCAGCCGCGCCAAGCACCGAGTGACCGACGCCGGGGACCGTCAGCAGCCGCGCTCGCGGCAGCTGCCCCGCGACCGCGCGCGCATCGCTGCGCGGGGTGCGCAGATCGCTGTCGCCGGAGAGGATCAGCGTCGGCACGTCGGGCAGCGGAGCGGTCGGCTGCTCGATCGGCGATTCCGGCCAGGCGCGGCAGCTGTCGATCCGCAGCCGCCGCAGCGTACGACGGTCGAACGGCGCCAGCTGCGCCTCCGGCAGCGCCGCGAGCGCCGCTTCCGCCGCGGCCGGGCGCTGCGCCACCGGAGTGCCAGCCGGCCACGGGACACCGCCGTCCGCGCACGTCGTGGCGATGTAGAGCGCGTCGCTGTCGCCGCCCGCGGAGCCGCCGCCGTTGAGACTGGAGCCGACCGCGAGCGCGAGCAGCGGCGCCGTGTCTCCCTGCGCCGCCGAGCGCAGCGCGGCCGGCAGCGCGGACCGCTGGAACGGGTCGAAGTCGCCGGCCAGCAGCAGGCTGAAGAGGTCCTCGCTGCCGAGCGTCGCGCTGTGGCCGCGGCCGCGGCCGTCGAACCAGCGGCCGCGCAGCGGCGCCCGCGCGGCTCTGCGCACGAGCGTCGCGAGGTCGGCCGTGGCGTCCCGCGTGAAGGGGCAGCCACGGTGACCGCAGAGCGTGTCGAGGATGCGCGGGATCGCGCTGATCGTGGCGCGCTGGAACGGATCGTTGCCGCTCTGCGGGACGACCGAGTCGAGCACGAGCCGGCTGACGCGCTGGGGATAGCGGGCGGCGTAGTCGAGCGCGACCTTCGTGCCGTAGGAGACGGCGTAGAGCGCGACTCTGTCGACGCCGAGCGTGCTGCGCACGGCCTCCAGGTCCTCGACCGAGGCCGCGGTCGTGTAGGCGTTGCGGCGCGCGCCGAGCCGTCTGGCGCAGCCGGCGACGGCGGCGTCGAGCTGCGACGCGCGGCGGATGCGCGCCAGCTCGGGACAGCGCAGGCGGCCGGAGCCGCCGGTGCCGCGCTGGTCGAAGGTGACGATCCGGCGCGTCGCCAGCGCCGGCCCGATGCTCTCCGCGATCTGCTCCAGCAGCGGCGCCGCCGCCTGGCCGGGACCGCCCGCGAGCGCGATCACGGTGCCGCTGTCGCGGGTGCGCCGCGGCCCGTCGAGCATCCGCA
The DNA here is from genome assembly GCF_033542075.1 of Conexibacter stalactiti. Taxonomy (NCBI): domain Bacteria; kingdom Bacillati; phylum Actinomycetota; class Thermoleophilia; order Solirubrobacterales; family Conexibacteraceae; genus Conexibacter; species Conexibacter stalactiti. The sequence continues at coordinate 41,470 of NZ_JAWSTH010000019.1, read as the reverse complement.
CGCGCAGCGAGACCTGCCCCGGTATCGCGCCGCTGCGGTCGAGCGGCACGACGACGCGCCCGCAGCGCGTCACGCCCCTCGGCGTGCAGCGTCTCGCCGACAGCTGCGCGGCGCCCGCGAGCGGGCGCGCCGCGACGGCTGGAGCGGCGGGGACGAGCGCCACGGCGGCCGTCCCGAGGAGAGCGGCGACGCCGCGTGACCGAAGGCTCATGATCGAGCGAGTGTGACTGGTCACGCGACGCGGCGCGCTATCGGCGTGTGACGCGGGCTAGCGCGTCACACGCCGGGGATCAAGCCGCGGCGAGCAGCTCGCGAAGCCGCACTTCGCGAGACGCGGCGCTGATCACGCCGCAGCCAACAGCTCGCGAAGCACGTACTGCAGGATCCCGCCATTGCGGTAGTAGCGCTGCTCCTTCGGCGTGTCGATCCGGACGGTGACGGTGAATTCCTTGTCGTCCGCCTTCACCGTGACCTCGCGCGGGACGGTGTCACCGGAGATGCCGGCGATCGTGAACGTCTCGAAGCCGGTCAGGCCGAGCGAGGCGGCCGAGTCGCCGTCCTTGAACTGCAGCGGCAGCACGCCCATTCCGACGAGGTTGGAGCGGTGGATCCGCTCGAAGCTCTCGGCGATCACGGCGCGCACGCCGAGCAGGTTGGTGCCCTTCGCCGCCCAGTCGCGCGAGGAGCCCGAACCGTACTCCTTGCCGCCGAGCACGACGAGCGGGATGCCCTGCTCCTGGTACTTCATCGAGGCGTCGTAGATCGCCATCGGCTCGCGCTCGCCGCCGGCGAGGTAGTAGGTGTTGCCGCCCTCGGGCAGGTCGCCACCGAGCTGGTTCTTGAGGCGGATGTTCGCGAACGTGCCGCGCATCATCACCTCGTGGTTGCCGCGCCGCGCGCCGTAGGAGTTGAAGTCCTTGCGCTCGACGCCGTGCTCCTGCAGGTAGCGACCGGCCGGGGAGTCCGGCTTGATCGCGCCGGCCGGCGAGATGTGGTCGGTCGTGACCGAGTCGCCGAGCAGCGCCAGCACGCGCGCGCCGACGATGTCGGTGACCGGCTTGGGCTCGCGCGGCAGGTCGACGAAGTACGGCGGGTTCTGCACGTAGGTCGAGCTGTCGTCCCACGCGAACGAGTCGCCCTCGGCGACCTCGAGGCCGCGCCAGCGCTCGTCGCCGGCGTAGACGCCGTCGTAGCTCTTGCGGAACATGTCCGACTGGACCGCCTGCTCGATCGTCTGCGCGACCTCGGCGGCCGAGGGCCAGATCTCTCTGAGGTAGACCGGGTTGCCCTCCTGATCCTCGCCGAGCGAGTCGTTGAGCACGTCGACGTGCATCGAGCCGGCGAGCGCGTAGGCGACGACCAGCGGCGGCGACGCGAGGTAGTTCATCTTCACGTCGGGGCTGATGCGGCCCTCGAAGTTGCGGTTGCCCGACAGCACCGACGTCACCGTCAGGTCGTTGTCGTTGACCGCCTTCGAGATCGCCTCCGGCAGCGGGCCGGAGTTGCCGATGCAGGTCGTGCAGCCGTAGCCGACGAGATGGAAGCCGAGCGCCTCGAGGTCGCCGGTCAGCCCGGCGCGCTCGTAGTACTCGGTGACGACCTTCGAGCCCGGCGCCAGCGACGTCTTGACCCACGGCTTCGATCTGAGGCCGCGTCTGACGGCGTTGCGCGCGAGCAGGCCGGCCGCCAGCATCACCGACGGGTTCGACGTGTTCGTGCAGCTCGTGATCGCCGCGATCACGACGTGGCCGTGGTCGAGCTCGGTGGAGGTGCCGTCGGCGAGCGTGACGGGGACGGCGCTGCCGTTCGTCTTCACCGCCGTCACGGCGACCTGCTCGCTGTGAGCGTGGTCGTGCCCATGCCTGGGAGCGTCGCCGTTGGCCGGCTCCTGCGAGGCGGTCGGGTCGCTCGCCGGGAAGGTGTCCTCCAGCGCGTCGTCCTCGCCGTCCTGCTCGGGCAGGTAGCCCTTCAGCGCCTCGCGGAAGGCGGTCGCCGAGTCGGCGAGCGCGATCCGGTCCTGCGGTCGCTTCGGGCCGGCGATCGACGGCACGACCGTCGACAGGTCCAGCTCGAGCGTCTCGGTGAAGGTCGGCTCCTCCGAGTCGGCGTCGTGCCAGAGGCCCTGCTCGCGCGCGTACGCCTCGACGAGCGCGCACTGCTCGGCGGAGCGGCCGGTGAAGGCCATGTAGCGGATCGTCTCGGCGTCGATCGGGAAGATCGCGCAGGTCGAGCCGAACTCCGGCGACATGTTGCCGATCGTCGCGCGGTCGGCGAGCGGCAGCGCCGAGACGCCGGCGCCGTAGAACTCGACGAAGCGACCGACGACGCCGCGCTGGCGCAGCTTCTCGGTGACCGTCAGGACGAGGTCGGTGGCGGTCGTGCCCTCGGGCAGCTGGCCGGTCAGCTTGAAGCCGATCACCTGCGGGATCAGCATCGACATCGGCTGGCCGAGCATCGCCGCCTCGGCCTCGATGCCGCCGACGCCCCAGCCGAGCACGCCGAGGCCGTTGACCATCGTCGTGTGCGAGTCGGTGCCGACGAGCGTGTCGGGGTAGGCCTGGCCGAGTCTGTCGTTCACGAAGACCGTGCGCGCCAGGAACTCGAGGTTGACCTGGTGGACGATGCCGGTGTCGGGCGGGACGACCTCGAAGCCGTCGAACGCCGTCTGGCCCCAGCGCAGGAACTCGTAGCGCTCCTGGTTGCGCTCGAACTCGAGCGCGGCGTTGTTCTCGAACGCGTATCTGGTGCCGAACTCGTCGACCTGGACGGAGTGGTCGATCACCAGCTCGGCCGGGACGAGCGGGTTGATCTTCGCCGGATCGCCGCCCATCGCGCTCATCGCGTCACGCATCGCGGCGAGGTCGACGACGGCCGGGACGCCGGTGAAGTCCTGCATCACCACGCGCGCCGGGGTGAACGCGATCTCCTTGCTGGGCTCGGCTCTCGCGTCCCAGGTCGCGAGCGCCTCGATGTCCTGCGCCCGGATCGTCTCGCCGTCCTCGTTGCGGAGGAGGTTCTCGAGCAGGATCTTGAGCGAGAAGGGCAGGCGCGCGACGTCGTATCTGGCCTGCAGCGCGTCGAGGCGGAAGATCTCGTAGTCGCGACCCCCGACCGACAGCGAGGCTCTCGCCCCGAAGCTGTTGGTGGACATGGGTTTCTCCTGTGTCAAAGAAGCATCTTCGTCATAAAAGGCACACAAGAGTTTGTCAGGCGCAGCGCCGCGATGCCGGGCGCGCGTGGACGGCCGTGCTAGCGGGCTTTGCCGCGCTTGCGGCGCTTCTGCTCCTGGCGGCTCGGCTTGCGGCTTCTCGGCGCCGACCGCGTGTGGTGGCGGCCGCGCGAGCCGGGCGTCGCCAGCTCGGCCGCGTCCGGCTCCGTGCGCGCGGTGTGGACGCGTCTGCGGTCGGGCGCGTGTCTGCGCGCATCGCGCGAGATCGCGAACCAGATCCCGCCTATCAGCGCGATCACGATCAGCCCGACGACGGCGACCGCGGCACCGCCGAAGCCGTCGTCGTCATCCCGGTCCTCGACCGGCGCCGGCGGCGGCGGGGTCGACGGGGCCGGCTGGGACGGCGCCTGCTGCTGCAGCGGCGGCACGAACGGGTTCTCTTGGGCGAGCGCCGCCGCGGGCATCGCGGCGAGCGCCACGACGACGGCGATCAGCGCGGCGAAGCGGTGCATGCCGCGAGCCTAACGCGGTCGGCCGCGCGATGTGCGGCTTCCCCGTCCGGACGCGGACGCGCGGCGCGTGGGCGCGCGGGCCACCGAGGCGCGAGCGCGGCGCGCGCCCGCTCACCCCTCGCGCTCGACCTCCTCCGGCAGCTCGTACCAGCGCTTGCGCTCGCCGACCTTCGCGCGCATCCGCCAGCCGCGCGACTTCGGCTCGGCCTCCATCGCCGCCGCCAGCGCGTCGATCGCCGGCAGCGCCGTCGCCGGTCCCTCGCCGCCCTCGACCGCCGCGCGCAGGCGCGCGAGGTTGCGCTCGAAGGTGTGGTGCAGCCCCCAGTCACGGCCGGTCAGCGCGGCCAGCCGCGCCGGCTCGATCGCGCGATGGTCGCCATCGCCGACCGGACAGCCGGACAGCAGCGCGTAGAGGTCGCTGCGGTCCTTCGCGTTCAGCTCGACGATCTGCAGCTTCGTCATCACGAGGTCGGTCGCCGGCAGCGACGGCCCCGGACGATCGAGCGAGTCGGCCAGCGGCAGCTCGTGGCACATCGCGAACTCGCCCGCGAAGACGTCGACCTGCGCCTCGCTCAAGGGGTCGTGGAAGAGCAGCCGCCGGCCGCCGCCGAGCGCGTTGAACTCGCTCGCCGGCGCCCACCCGCGTGCCGCCAGCAGCTGCTCGACGGCGCGTCCCTCCTTGCGGCCGCAGAAGAGGTCGATGTCGCGGTACGGCCGCGCGAAGGCCGCGTCGAAGCGATCTCCCAGCAGCAGCAGGATCGCGACGCCGCCGAGCAGCCGCACGTGCAGGCCCTGCGCCTCCGCCTCGGCGGTCAGCCCGCGCGCCTCCTCAGGCAGGCGATCGAGGAAGGGAGCTTGTGCGGTCATCGTCGGAGCCTCGCTCATCCGGTCACGAACTGGTGGCGGACGGTGTCGCCGGCGAGCGTGATCAGGCAGCCGTTGATGCGACCCGTGTGGTAATCGCTGCCGGGGTTGATCGCGAGCGTGCGGCCGATTCTCGTCGCCCCCGGCGACTCGTGCACATGGCCGTGCAGCGACAGCAGCGGCTGGTAGCGCTCGATCGCCTCACGCACCGCCGTCGAGCCGACCGGGATCAGCTTCGGCGCCGAGCCCGACATCACGACGGCGAGGTTGTCGTCGAGCGCCGGCGCAGTGTCGAGCTGCGAGTCGTACGGCGGCACGTGCAGGTTGAAGATGCAGCGCGTCATCTCGCCGGCCTCCTCGGCCAGCGCGCAGATGCGCGCGTACAGCTCCTCCTCGCTCAGCTCGCGCGGCGAGTCGAACGGGGTTCTGTTGGCGTAGCCGACCGAGATCATCGTGTGGTCGCCGAAGCGCACGACGCGGCCGTCGCAGGCCTCGACCTTGCCGGCCTGCTCGATCGACTCATCGACGCCGTGCGGGTCGTCGTTGCCCGGCATCACGAAGCAGCGCGTCTCGGCCGTGAGGCGCTCGTCGGCGAGCGCCAGCCAGCCGTCGAAGGTCTGGCGCATCACCTCCGCGAACCACTCCTCGCGCTGCTCCTCCGACAGCGCGGCGACGCGCGCCACGTCGGCGCGCGTCATCCGGTGCGGGTACATGCCGTTGCTGCGGATCTTCTGCTCCATCTCCTCCAGCGCCTCGCCGCTGACGTGCGACTTCTGCCCGAAGAGGTCGACCTCGAAGCCGCCGTCGGCCTCGACGAGCGGCACGACGACCTTGCCGGTGACGTCGCCGCCCATCACCAGCACGCCGGCCTCGTAGGCGCCGCCGGCGTTGAGGAACTTGCGCCACAGCACCTCCGATCCGTGGATGTCGGAGGCGTAGTAGAGGCGGGTGGCGGGCGCGCCGCCACCGCCTCCCTTCTTCTTGCCGAAGAGCGCCATCGTCAGGCTGCCGGCAGCTCGCGGTAGGCGAGGTCGACGTCGACGCCCTGGCCTCTGCGGATCGCGCGCGAGATCCACCAGATCGCCATCGCCGCGAGGTAGACGCCGATCACGAGGAAGACCTTGCCGGAGTTGTCGCTCAGCGACGTGCCGGAGCCGGGATCCCACAGCAGGATCGCGACGGCGCCGCCGAAGCCGAGGATCGCGAGCGAGCCGACGGCCGTCAGCAGCGGGATCCCCAGCACCTTGCCGCTGTACGGCGAGGCCTCGACGAGGTCGGGATGACGGTACGGCAGCAGCGTGCCGGCGATCGCGGTCACCAGCAGCGGCAGCGTCAGCCCCAGCAGCGCCGTGATCGAGCTGAACCAGTCGGTGAAGGCGTAGATCGCGGTCGAGGCGATCGACAGCACCAGCATCACGCCGATCGCTATCAGCGGCGAGCGCGAGCGCGGGTCGACGTACGACAGCTTCGCCGGCATCACGTGGTCGAACGACCACGCGAACATGTTGCGGCTGACGAGCATCAGCGTCTGCGGCAGCCACGTCAGCAGGCCGATCGTGAAGCCGATGATCGCGATCGCGCCGATCACCGGGCTGCCGGAGGCGATCCCGATCAGCTCCGGGTAGGCGGGCGCGCCGGCGCTGAAGCCGTACGCGGCCGGGTCGGCGTAGCCGAGCATGTAGCTGAAGTCGTAGCCGATCACGTGCGTGTAGCTCGGCACCAGGCAGAGCAGCACGAGCACGGCCAGCAGCACCGCGCCCGGCATCGAGTAGATGTGCGTCCGCTTCGCCAGCCGGATCTCGCCCGCGAAGTAGTTGCTGGAGAAGATGAAGCCGAAGATGAACCAGAAGATCGAGACCGCTCTCAACGTCGACTCGAAGCTGAAGTCGGCGGGGGCGAAGCCCAGCTCGGTCGCGGAGGCGGCCAGCTTGGCGCTGGCGTCCTGCACGCCGAGGTTGGCCGCGTACTCGTTGAAGTTGGCGACGAACGTGCTGTGGCTGGTGAGCAGCCCGACGAAGACGGGCACGATGATCGCGCCGAGCAGGTAGAGCGCGAAGGCGCCCGCCTGGATCTTGAAGAACAGCCGCACCCCGCCGAAGGCGAAGATCGCGGCGCTCGCCAGCAGCACGACCGTGCCGGTGATGAAGAGGCCCGGTCTGGTCGAGAACCAGTCGCCGAAGTCGAGCCAGCCGTCGCCGGCGCCGAAGCCGGCCATCATGCGGCCGAAGGCGCCGAAGCCGTAGGAGGCGATGTAGGTCGTGTAGACGCCGATCACGACCGCGAGCCAGAACGAGTACGAGAAGTTGCCGGCGAAGCCGACCGACGGGTGCAGCGCGCGGCTGTTGAAGACGTAGTCGCCGCCGGTGCGCGGCATCAGCTGCGTCAGCATCGCGTAGAGGAAGGCGCCCGGCAGGCCGAGCGCGGCGGCGATCAGGAAGGCCAGCAGGGCGCTCGCGCCGGGGTAGAAGGCGGCGAACAGCCAGAAGAAGGCGAAGGTGAGGCCGACGCTCGACCACAAGAGGTTGTAGAAGAGCGCGTCGCGCGTCCGCCCCTCGCGCACGAGGCCGGTCGCTCTGCGGGTGAAGAGCCCTGGTGCTTCGGTGCTCATCGCGTTCCTCCGTGGACGCTCGGTGACGAAACGGCCTTCACGACGAGATCATCGCGAAGATGCTCCAGATAGTTGACCTGCGGGTCGGCGACGGCCGTGCCGGCGCCTTCCAGCGACAGCTCGGCGAGGCGCGTCTCAGCGGCGGCGCCGAGCTGCTCCAGCGCTGCCCCGCCGGCGGCGATCGCGGCGCTGCCGCCGACAAAGCGGTGCCCGTCCTCGCCGCCGACGCGGTTGACGTAGACGTGCGGCAGGCGGTTGTCGAGCGCCCGCGCGCGGGCCGCGAGCGCATGGTCGGGGCCGTACGGCTCCATGTTCGCCGACAGCGTCGCCAGCAGCTCGGCGCCGGCGCGCGCGAGCGCCCGCGCCGGCTCGGGGAACTCGACGTCGAAGCAGACCAGGGGCGCGACGCGGCGCCCCGCCAGCTCGACGACGAGCAGCTCGTCGCCGGCCGCGAACGCCTCCGCCTCGGCACCGAACAGGTGCGTCTTGCGGTACGTCGCGACGTGGCGGCCGTCGGCCTCGACGCACGCGACGGAGTTGGCGACCCTGCCGTCGGGCAGCCGCTCGGCGAAGCCGACGAGCACGGCGGTGCCGTGCGCGCGGGCGGCGTCGCGGACGACGGCGATCGGGCCGGTGCCGGCCCCGTCGGCGGCGGCGCCGCCGGCCGGCGCGCTCAGCGCCAGCTCGCCGGCGCGCGCGAGGTCGTAGCCGGAGAGGAACAGCTCCGGGAAGACCGCCAGCTCAGCGCCGGGGTGCTCGGCGAGCGCGGCGGCGACGGCGGCCGCGTTGGCGGCCTGGTCGCCGGGCGCGGGGTCCAGCTGTGCCAGCAGGACGCGCATCGCCGCTCAGCCTCTGCGCCCGGCTCCGGCGTGGAACGCCATCGCCTCCAGCGCGACGCGCCCGGCGATCAGCGAGGTCGGCGAGGTCGCGCCGGCCTCCAGGCTCGGCGCCGCCTCGACGACGTCGACGCCGACGAGGCCCTCCTGCGCGATCCCGCGCACCAGCTCGATCGCCTCGCGGCTGGTGAGGCCGCCGGGCGAGGGGCAGCAGGTGCCGAGCGCGTAGGCGGCGTCGAGCGAGTCGACGTCGAAGGAGAGGTAGATGCCGTCACCGGCGCCGGCGATCTCACGCGCCTTGTCGGCCGCCCATCTCGTCCCCTTCTCCCAGATCTCCTCGAGCCAGATGACGGTGATGCCGTGCTCGCGGCAGTAGGCCAGCTCGGTCCGCGGGTTCATCCAGCCGGAGATCCCGACGAGCGCGATCTTCGCCGGGTCGAAGCCGGCGTCGACGGCGCGCACGACCGGGCAGCAGTGGTTCAGCTCCTCGCCGCCGACGTCGGGGGCGGTGTCGAGGTGCATGTCGACGAGCACGAGGCCGGGGTCGGCGACGCGCTCGCGCACCGCGCGCACCGCGGGGATCGTGATCGAGTGGTCGCCGCCGAAGGTGACCGGCAGCGCACCCGCGTCGAGGATCGCGCCGATGTCGGCCTGCGCGCGGGCGAAGGTCTCGACCGCGTTGGCGAGCACGACGTCACAGTCGCCGGTGTCGACCGGGCTGAGGTCGAGCAGGTCGAAGTCGAGCGTCGCGTTGTACGTCAGGAACTGCGCGGAGACCTCGCGGATCCCGCGCGGGCCGTAGTTGGCCCCGGTGCGGCTGATGTTCGTCGCGTCCCACGGCAGTCCGTAGATCGCGGCCTTCGCGCCGTGCGCCTTCAGCGCGTCGGCGTCAGCCGGCACGTGCGGCAGGCGCATGAACGAGCCGACCAGCCCCGCGTGCAGCAGGCTGGTCCACATCGTCGGATCAACAGGCGTTGTCGACACGGTCTTCCCCTCCTCGTTGGAAAGACGTTTTTGCACTTCCTTCTGCGCAGCCTAGACAAAACGCTTTTGCACTGTCAACGTCCACGCGGATAGTCTGTCCACGACATGGGGACCAATCGCACTCGGGTGGGGATCAAAGAGGTCGCGGCCGCAGCGGGCGTCTCGGTGACGACCGTCTCACACGCGCTCAACAACAAGGGGCGGTTGCCGGAGGCGACGCGCCAGCGCGTGCGCGCGATCGCCGACCAGCTCGGCTACAAGCCGAACGCGACCGCCCGAAATCTGGTCGTCGGCAGAACCGGCCTGATCGGCCTCGTCGTCTCCCAGCACGGCGGACCGCCGTTCGCCGTCACCGACTTCGCCTACTTCGGGCAGCTGATGCTGGCCGCCTCGACGGCCGCGATCGGCGAGGGCTACGCGCTCGTGCTGGCGCCGGCCGACGGCGCGCTGGCGCCGCAGGGCGGGATCGCCGTCGACGGCGCGATCATCGTCGACCCGGTCCGTGACGACCCGCTCGTCAGCGCGCTCGGCAGAGCGGGCATCACGGTCGTGACGACCGGCCGCATGCTCGGCGACGACCGCTCCTGCTGGGTCGACAACGACCACATAGCCGGCACCCGCTCGATGCTCGACCACCTGCAGCGCTGCGGCGCCGAGCGGATCGCGCTGATGACCAGCCCGCTGGAGATCTCCTACACCTTCGACGTCGAGCGCGCCTACCGCGAGTGGTGCGCCAGCGAGCGCGTCGAGCCGATCGTGAAGGCGCCGGAGCTGGGGCTCTCCGAGCGCGCCGGCTACGCCGCGGCAGGCGAGCTGCTGTCGCTGCCAGAGCCGCCCGACGCGATCTTCGCGACCTACGACCGGCTCGCCTACGGCACGCTGATGGCGGCCGAGGCGCGCGGGGTGCGCGTGCCCGACGACCTGCTGCTGGCGACGACCGCGACCGAGAGCCAGGCGCCCGAGCAGGCGCGCCCGGCGCTGACGACGCTCAACCTCAACCCCGAGGAGATCGGCCGCGCCGCCGCCTCGCTGCTGATCGCGCTGCTCGACGACGAGGAGCCGGCGCGCCACGTCGTCGTGCCGCACCGCGTCGTCGTGCGCAGCTCGACGAGGCGCAAGCGCTGAGGAGTGCGGATCTGTGCACCCAGCTGATGCACAGCTCCGCGCTCATCCCTCCGCGAGGATCCCCCGCAGGACGACGAGGGCGCGCTCGCGGTGGGCGTCGAGCTGCGCGATCAGCCGCTCGACGTCCTCAGCGCGGACCGCCTCCATGATGCGGTCGTGCGCGGCGACGGCGGCGTCGCGCTCGGCGGCGGCGTTGTAGTAGAGCGCGCGGTAGGACTCGGTCGAGTCCCACAGCGCGCGGATCAGCCGCAGCGCGTGCGGCTGGCCGGGCGCGTCCATGATCGCGAAGTGGAAGCGGCGGTTGGCCTCCAGCTCCGCGGCGACGTCGCCGGCCGCGGCCGCATCGACGCAGTCGCGCGCGGCCAGCTCCATCCGCTCCAGTGCCTCCGCGTCGAGCACAGGCAGCGCGTGGCGGACCGCGCGCGCCTCCAGCAGCGCGCGCAGCGCATAGATCTCGTCGAGGTCGGCGACGTCCAGCTCCGTGACGAAGTAGCCGCGCCGCGGCAGGTAGGTCAGCTGCCCCTCCTGCTCCAGCACGCGCAGCGCCTCGCGCACCGGCACGACGCTGACGCCGATCCGCTCGGCGACGTCCTCCTGCACGACCCGCGCCCCCGGCCGCAGCTCGCGCGCGACGATCGCCGCGCGCAGCCACTCGACCGCGTGCTCCTGCGAGGTGCGGTTGCGGCGCGGGAGGGTGCTCACCGGAAGGCCGCGATCCCCGTCAGCGCGTGACCGATCACGAGCGCGTGGACGTCGGCGGTGCCCTCATAGGTGACGACCGACTCGAGGTTGTTCATGTGCCGGATCACCGGGTATTCGAGCGTGATGCCGTTGGCGCCGAGCACCTGGCGCGCCGTCCGCGCGACCTCCAGCGCCGCGTTGACGTTCGACAGCTTGCCCATGCTGACGTGCTCGGGCCGCAGCGTGCCGGCATCCTTGAGGCGGCCGAGGTGGAGCGCCAGCAGCGTCGACTGGTTCACCTTCACGGCCATCTCGGCCAGTCTCTGCTGGATCAGCTGGAAGGAGGCGATCGGCTGGTCGAACTGGATCCGCGTCTTGGCGTAGTCGAGCGCCGCCTCGAAGCAGGCGCGCGCGGCGCCGGCGGCACCCCAGACGATCCCGTAGCGCGCCTCGTTGAGGCAGGAGAGCGGACCGCGCAGCGAGTTCGCCTCCGGCAGACGGGCGCTGTCGGGCAGGCGCACGTCGTCGAGCACCAGCTCGGACGTGACCGAGGCGCGCAGCGACAGCTTCTTGTGGATCTCCGGCGCCGTGAAGCCGGGCGTGCCCTGCGGCACGAGGAAGCCGCGGATGCCCTCCTCCGTTCTCGCCCACACGACGGCGACGTCGGCGATCGTGCCGTTGGTGATCCACATCTTCTGGCCGTTGAGGATCCAGTCCTCGCCGTCGCGCTTGGCGTGCGTGCGCATCGAGCCGGGATCGGAGCCCGAGTCGGGCTCGGTCAGGCCGAAGCAGCCGATCGCCTCGCCGGCGGCCATCCGCGGCAGCCACTCCTGCTTCTGCGCCTCCGAGCCCCACTTCCAGATCGCGAACATCGCCAGCGACCCCTGCACCGAGACGAGCGAGCGGACGCCCGAGTCGCCGGCCTCCAGCTCCATGCACGCGAGGCCGTACGCGGTCGCGCTCGCGCCGGCGCAGCCGTAGCCGGTCAGGTGCATGCCGAGCACCTCGAGGTCGCCGAGCTGCTTCGGCAGCTCCGCCGGGATCGTGCCCTCTTCGAACCAGTCGCCGACGTGCGGCGTGACGCGATCGGCGACGAAGGCGCGCACCGCGTCGCGGATGTCGCGCTCCTCGTCGCTCAGGAGCGCGTCGATGCCGAGGAAGTCGTTCGCGCGCAGCGGTGTGGTGGGGGTCGTCGATGCGGTCATGCGTGAATCTTATAAAATCTAAGAATGCCCGCCATCCCCGGTTCGTTGAATGACCTGCTCGTGCTCGACTTCTCGCGCGTGCTCGCCGGCCCGCTCGCGACGATGCTGCTGGCCGACTACGGCGCGACCGTCGTGAAGGTCGAGCGGCCGGGCAGCGGCGACGACACGCGCGCCTGGGGTCCGCCGCACGACGCCGCCGGCACCGCCACCTACTTCCTCTCGGTCAACCGCAACAAGCGCTCGCTGGCACTCGATCTGCAGGACCCCGCCGACCTCGCACTCGCACGCGAGCTGGCCGCGCGCGCGGATGTCGTCGTGGAGAACTTCCGTCCCGGCGTGATGGCGAGACTGGGGCTCGACCACGCGACGCTCGCCGCCGCCAACCCCGGGCTCGTCTACGCGACGATCAGCGGCTTCGGCAGCAGCGGCGCCGGCGCGGCGCTGCCCGGCTACGACCTGCTCGTGCAGGCGGTCGGCGGGCTGATGTCGGTCACCGGGCCGGCCGACGGCGACCCGCAGAAGGCCGGCGTCGCGCTCGTCGACGTGATCGCCGGGCTGTTCACGACGACGGGGATCCTCGCGGCGCTGCGCCACCGCGCCGCGACCGGCGAGGGCCAGCGGATCGAGGTCGACCTGCTCTCCTCGCTGCTGGCCGCGCTCGTCAACCAGGCGTCGGCGTACACGGCCGGCGGCGTCGTGCCGGGCCGCATGGGCAACGCCCACCCCAGCATCGCTCCGTACGAGCTGTTCGGCGCGGCCGGCGGCACGCGGCTCGTGCTGGCGGTCGGCAACGACCGCCAGTTCGCCCGCCTCTGCGACGTGCTCGGAGAGCCCGCGCTGGCCGCCGATCCCCGCTTCGCGACCAACCCCGCGCGCGTCGCCGCCCGCGTCGAGCTGCGCGCCACGCTGGAGGAGCGGCTCGCGACGGCGCCCGCCGCTCAGTGGGCCGAGGCGCTGCTGGCGGTCGGCGTCCCCGCGGGCGAGGTCAACGACCTCGCCGGCGCCTTCGCGCTGGCGCAGCGGCTCGGCCTGGAGCCGATCGCCGAGCTCGAGCCGCTGCCGGGCGCCCACCCCGCGCGCGAGGCCGGCTCCGCGGGAGCCGCGCCGGGCGCCGGGGAGGCCGCCCCCACCCCCACCCGCGTCGCCCGCAACCCCGTCCGCATGTCGGCCACGCCGCCACGCCACGCCAGCGCCCCGCCCGCGCTCGGCGAGCTGAGCCCTGACGCGGCGCGGGAGCTGTTCGGCGCGGACTGAGCGCTACCCGACGCGCACGCGCTTCGTCAGCGTCCGCGCGCGCAGCTCGCCGCGCGGCACGATCCGCACCCGCACGACGGCGGTGACCGGACGGCCGGCGCGGCTGGCGCTCAGCGCGCGGCGCAGGTCGCGCTCGGACAGACGCAGCCGCAGCGTCGCGATCGCGCCGGAGCGCACGACGCCGCGCGAGACAGCGGCGCGCAGCGGCGCGCTGCCGCCGCGCCAGCTGACTCTGCCGCTGGCGCGCACGGAGGCGACGGCATCGACGCCGACGCGGACGACGACGCCACGATCGGCGCGCAGCCGCCGCCCCTCGACGAGCAGGCTGCCGCGGACCGTCTGCGCGGCGGTCGGCGGGACCGCCGCGGGCAGCGGAGCCGGAGCCGGAGCCGGCGGGGCCGGAGCGGGCACCGGCGGGATCGGCGTCGGCGCGGGCGGCGTCGCGGCGGCGAGCGCGGCGACGACGTCGACGTTGCCGCCGGTCACCGTGCGGCCGAACAGCGCCGGCTGCGGCGTCGTCGTCGACAGCAGCGCGTCGCGCAACTGCGGCATCGTCAGGTGCGGGTTGCGCGCCAGCAGCAGCGCGGCCGCCCCGGCGACGTGGGGGCTGGCCATCGAGGTGCCGTTGTGACGGACGTAGGCGTTGTGGCGCGCCTCGTCGAGGCAGACGGCCGTAATGTCGGCGATCCGCACGCCGGAGAGGCCCGCGGGCGTGTCGTCGGAGGAGACGAGCCGCACGCGCACCTTCACCTCGTCGGCTCCGTCAGCCAGCAGCGAGTATCTGCGCTGCTGCCAACCGCCGGTCGTGAAGCGGCCGATCTCGCTCCAGCCGACGCCGTCGATCGTCCGCTCGACGATCGCCATGCCGGACGGTGCGTCCGGGTCGCCGAGGTCGGCTCGCGCCTGCGTCAGCAGCGTGCAGGCGCGTCTGCCGGCGAGGCTGAACGCTCTGCCGGTGACAAAGCTGTCGATCCCCGGCTGCAGGTCGCCGGCGGCCGGCATCGCCAGCTCGTCGCCGTCGGGCTCGGCGACGACCGCCCATTGCTGGCCGGCCGGGCCGGTCGTCCACTCCGTCGGGAAGCTGGCGACGTCGATCGGCAGGTCGTGGGCCGCTCTGTAGCTCGGCGTGGTGCTGAGGATCTGGCTGCCGGGCGCGCCGACGTCGACCGCCTCGCGCCCGAAGTTCGAGAACCACGAGAGGTCGCCGACGTTGCCGGTCGCCGCGACGCAGACGATGTTGCCGTGCGGCAGTCTGCACGGGTAGGCGGCGTCTCTGTCGATGTCCTCGCCGTCGTTGCCGGCCGCGACGACGAACAGCGTCCCGGGCGAGAGCCGGATCGCGTCGGAGACGGCGTGCGACAGGTTGGGGCCGCCGAGGCTGGCGTTGACGACCGGCAGCCCGAGCTGCCCGGCGTACGCGAAGGAGGCGGCGATGTCGGCGCTGGTGCCGGTGCCGGCGTCGAGCGCGCGCAGCGCGACGAGGCCGACCTGCCAGTTCACGCCCGCGACGCCGATCCCGTTGCCGCCGACGGCGCCGATCGTGCCCGCGACGTGCGTGCCGTGACCGTCGGCGTCGGCGGTCGGATCGCCGTCGTCGTCGAACGGGTCGCGGAAGTCGCGCGAGAGGTCGACGCGCAGGTTGGCGTCGAGGTCCTCGTGGTGGGCGATGCCGGTGTCGACGACGCCGACGAGCGTCTGCGCGGAGCCGGTCGTGACGTCCCACGCGCGCTCGGCGCCGAGGTCGACGCCGGGCGTGCCGGCACGGGCGCCGTCGTCGCCGGGGGCGAGCGCCTGCGGGACCGCCTGGCCGTCGTTGCGCAGGCCCCACAGCTGCGGCAGCAGCGGATCGTCGGGCAGCCGCGTCGTCGCGACGCGGTAGTTCGGTTCGGCCCACACCACGTCGTCGCGACGCTCCAGCGCGCGCACGGCGGCGGCGGGCGAGACGCCGTCCTCCAGGCGCACGACGCGCGTCGCCGGCAGCGCGATCGCGGCCGAGCGCTCGCCGCCGGCGGCGCTGGCGGCGCGCGTCTGCGCGGCGCCGCTGGTCCCCTTCTCGAAGCGGACGACGACCTCGCCCGGGACCGTGTCGGCCGCGGCCGCCGCCGCTGGCAGCAGCGCGAGCGACGACAGCCCCGCGAGCAGCGGAGTGAGGGAGCGACGGGTGATGCGCATGACGGGAAAGACCTCCAGCGATGACTTCTCTTCTCCCGGCAATCGGCCCGCCACCCGCGCCCTTGAGCGCGAAACCGCCCACAACGACGAGAGCCCCGCATCAGCGGGGCTCTCGGAAAAACGGGGTGCTGCGGGCGGGCGCTAGGAGGCGGTGTTCGCCGCTCTCTCGCGCTCGTTCTCCGGCGGCGCCTCTCTGTACGGGTACGGGTTGGCGGCGTTGCGGTCGCCCTGACCGCTGACCTTGTCGCTGCCGTCCTCCTCGTGGTACTCCTGCTCCGCGTTGACCGCCCAGATGTCGTGTCTGGTGCCGTCGACGAGGTTGTCGACCGCGCGCATCGCGGTCAGCATCGAGTGGTCGGAGTTGTTGTAGCGGTGGAGACCGTTGCGGCCGACCTGCACGAGGTTGGGCGTCTCGGCCAGCCACTCCTTGACGACCTCGAGGTTTCTCGCGTACTGCTCGTCGTAGACCGGGTAGGCCTTGTGGACGCGCGTCGCGAAGCCCATCGTGACTCTCGACGGGTCGCCGAGGCCCATCTCGCCCAGCTCGCGCTTGGCCAGCTCGACGAGGTCGTCGTCGGCCATGTTCCAGAGCGCGTCGCCCTCGAAGCAGAAGTACTCCATGCCGATCGACGCCTCGTGGTCGTTGGGCACCATCCACGGGCTCCACGAGCGGAAGTTCTGGATCCGGCCGACCTTGACGCCGGGCTCGTGGATGTAGATCCAGTTGTCCGGGAAGAGGTCTCTGCCGTCGATCACGAGCGAGACGGTGAGGAAGTCGCGGTAGCGCAGGCTGCGGCCGGCGTCGCGGACCTCGGCGGGCGCCTCGGGATCGGTGATTCTCGTCGTCGTGCCGAGCGGCAGCGAGGAGATCACGGCGCGCGCCTCGATCGTCTCGCCGCCGGCGATCACGCCGGTCGCGAGGCCGTTCTCGATCACGACTCTCGTGACGGGCGCGTTCATCCGCACCTCGCCGCCGTGCGCCTCGATCTCGGCGACCATTCTCTCCCACATCTGGCCGGGGCCGAATCTGGGGTAGTGGAACTCGCCGATCAGCGATCTGATCTCGTTGCCCTTGTTGCCGAGGAAGGCGGCCTTGGCGGCGGAGAAGAAGGAGAGGCCCTTGATCCGCTGCGCGGCCCAGTCGGCGCGCAGCTCAGAGGTCGAGACGCCCCAGACCTTCTCGGTGTAGGTCTTGAAGAACTGCGTGAAGAGCCATCTGCCGAAGCGGTTGGAGACCCACTGCTCGAGCGTGTCCTCTCTCTGCGGGCGGACCTTCGTCTTGATCGCCGCGTAGAGGTAGGAGAAGCCGGCGCGCATCAGGTCGACCGGGCCGAGCTTCTTGATCACGTCCATGCCCTCCAGCGGATACTGGAGGAACTTGCGCCGCCAGTAGATGCGCGACTGGCGCGGGCGCAGGAGGAACTCGCCTCTCATGATCTCGAGCCAGAGGTCGTCGACCTCTCTGACCTTCGTGAAGAAGCGATGACCGCCGAGGTCGAAGCGGTACTCGCCGCCGTCGGGCGCTCTGCGCACCTCGGTGCGGGCGATGCCGCCGACCTGGTCGGTCGACTCCAGCACGATCACGGGCTCGCCGCGCTTGGCCAGCAGGTAGCCGGCGGTCAATCCCGCCGGACCGCCGCCGAGCACGACGTACGGGCGGCTGTCCTTGGGAGCGGGGCTGGGGGAAGTCTCGTTCTCAGTCATATCCGTTCGTCTTCGCTGCGGCGGTTCAGGGGAGTTGCGTCAATGGTCTGTCGGAGACCTTCTCGTAGAGGATCCCGACGTTGCCGACCGTGGATGCACCGCGGTAGAACTTCGGTGCGACGGCCAGCTCTCTGAGCACGCCGTCTCTTGCGGCCTGCGCAAGGATCGCACCGAACTGCGCCGAACGGCGCCGGGCGAGCTGCGTCCACGGAGCCGACCAGTTCTCGACGCCCTCGGTGAGCGGACGCATGAAGAGAACCTTCTGGCCGGGCTGCAGGCTATCAATCAGTCTCGGCAGCACATCGCGCGGCTGGGCCGCCTCGTACTTGTCCATCGCGTCGACCCAGTCCATGTGACGGGGGTCGTCGACCGGGCCGGCGGTGTCGGCGTATCTCAGGCCGCCGGGCATGTAGTACCAGGCGACCGGCACCTGCTCGGGCTGACCGACGATCACGAGGTCGTCGTCTCTGAGCAGCGATCCGGCCTCGGCGCCGATGTCGCGCACGTCGCTCTTGTAGCCGTCGACGAACGGCTGCGGGTTGACCCAGAACAGCATCAGCACGGCGAGCGCGACGAGGCCGAGCGTTCTCGCCCGCATCAGGCCGAGTGCCGACAGCAGCAGCATCGGGCCCAGCGCGACGGCGAAGTAGCGCGACGCCCACGCGGGGTTGAACTGCGACAGCGTCCAGGCGATCGCGAGCGTCACCAGCGGGATCAGCAGCAGCACCCAGATCGCCAGCCGTTCGCCGTCGCGCTTGCCCTTGTGCGCCTGCAGGGCGGTCGCGACGCCGAAGCCGCCGATCAGCAGCAGGATGATCGAGGCGCGGTCGCCGCCGAAGAGGTCGCGCGAGATCTGGATCGGCGCGCCGAAGCGCGGCGCTCTGCCCCACGGCGCGGCCGTGTGCCCGGCCTGGAACAGCAGCGTCGGCAGCCACGGCAAGAACAGGATCGCGGCGGCGCCGTAGGCGGCCAGGCCCTCGATCGCGAGCGTTCTTCTCTCCTCGCTGCGCCACCACAGCACGATCAGCGCCGCGAACGAGGCGAGCCCGTAGAAGATCCCCCAGCCGTGCGTGTAGAGCATCAGCGTCTGGAAGATCGCGAAGCCGACGACGTGGCCGCGGCCTCTGCGGTAGACGAAGGCGTGCAGGAAGAAGGCGGTCGCCAGCAGCGCCCACAGCGTCATCAGCGCGTACATGCGCGCTTCCTCGCCGTAGGAGGTGAGGAAGGGGCTGAGCGAGCAGAGCGCGGCGCCGATCAAGCCGGCGCGCTTGCCCCAGAGGCTCCAGCCGGCCCACATCGCCGCCGGGATCGTCAACAGCGAGGCGAGCAGCGACCACCAGTGCACGGCCGTCTCGGTGCGCCCGAAGAGGTCCATCCAGAGGTGGAGGCCCATGTAGTAGAGCGGCGGCGAGCCGTCCTCTCTCAGGACGCCCGGGATGTCGAAGAGGTCGTGCGAGGCGATGCCGACCGACAGCCCTTCGTCCATCCAGAAGGAGCCCGATATCGCCCGTGTGCGGACGTAGACCGACAGCGCCGTCAGGACGATCAGGGTGACGGCGGCGATCAGCGCGTCGGAGGCGCGCAGGTCGAGCTTGCGCTCGGAACGGGGGACTGCAACCGTGGCCATCGACGGAGAGAGGTTACCCGGCCGCTTCGGCGGCAACGGAACCCGGCTTCGCGGGACAGGTCGAGTACAGGTGGGTCGTGCGCTGCTCTATCAGCTTCGTGTAGCCCCACGGGAAGGTGTCCCCCGCGGGCGCCCACGGGGCGGCGCCGGTCGAGCGCGAGGCGACGACGGAGCCGTGCTCGCCGGGCTCGAGGCCGACCTCGTTGGTGTGCCGGTGGACGTACCAGGCGACCATCGGGACCTGGTAGGTGCCGGTCGCCATCTGGCCGCACTGCGCGAAGTACTCGCCGCCGCCGACCTTGCCGAGCGACTTGTCGAGGTCGATCCGCAGCTGCGCCTGGTAGCGCAGCGCGCGGTCGAGGTTGCCGAAGCTGCGGAAGCGCGGGCCGGCCCAGTGGTAGGTCGCCGCCAGCAGCACGACGCAGGCGACCACGCCGGTCCCGATCGCGAGCCAGTTGGCGTTCTTGCCGCCTCTGGCGACGCGCACGACGAGGGCGCTGGCGATGTCGACCGCGCGGCCGAAGCCGACGCCGCCGATCACGGCGATCAGCGTCGTGCCGAGGATGATGTAGCGCGGGTTGCCGGAGAAGCCGGCCTGCGTCATCAGCGCGATCTCGCAGATCCACAGCACGGCGAGCCCGAAGACGGCTATCACGACGAGGTCGCGTCTGTGCTTGAACCACTGCCAGCCGGCGACGACGAGCGCGAAGGCGGCGGCCGCCTTGACCGGCGTCAGCATCAGCGGCCAGGTGTTCTTGATCACCTGCCAGAAGGGGAAGTCGGCGAAGGCGGGGCTGTTCGGGCTCGGCTGCTGCGCGCGATCCGCCGCGCGCCAGAAGTTGCCCGAGCCCCAGTACTCCGGCAGCAGCCACAGGACCGGGATCAGCACGCCGCAGGTGACGACGAGCACGAGCGTGCGGCGGTCGCGGTCGATCAGCAGCAGCCACAGGCCGTAGAGGCCGAGGAAGGGCCAGATCTCCGGCCGCAGCAGCGCCGACAGGAACCCGAGCGCGAACGCCTGGCGGTACTTGCCGTCGAGATGACGCTCGATCGCCCACAGCGTGAAGGCGACCAGCAGGCCCTCGGAGTTGCCGAGCGTCATGTTGCGGATGAACTGCGAGCTGATGAACAGCGCCATCGCGGCGATCACGCCGGCGATCACGCGCGC
The DNA here is from genome assembly GCF_033542075.1 of Conexibacter stalactiti. NCBI lineage: Bacteria > Bacillati > Actinomycetota > Thermoleophilia > Solirubrobacterales > Conexibacteraceae > Conexibacter > Conexibacter stalactiti. The sequence continues at coordinate 21,561 of NZ_JAWSTH010000019.1, read as the reverse complement.
CGGGATCGAGCCGCCGGTCAGGCGCCAGGCGAGCCGGAAGGCGAGGAAGACGGCCATGAAGGCGCCGGCGCGGCCGACGACCAGCCAGAGGTCGGGCGCGATGTCGCCGAACGGCGCGAAGAGCGTCGTGAAGATGACCGTCAGCGGCTTCCACGACGGGCCGCCGGTCGTCGTCAGGTCGAAGTGGACGATCTCGCGACCCCACACGATCCACGCCCACGGGTCGTAGGTCGGCGTCGACGGGTAGAGCAGCGTCAGCGCGGCGCAGACGACGGCGAGCAGCGCGAGGCCGCCGTAGAGGCGGCCGTCGGTGGCGCGGCCGCTGACCGGCGCCGGCGTCAGACGGGCCTGCAGCGCGGCAAGCCACGCAGGCTGGGATGGGGATGCGGTCGAGGCAGTCACAGAGGGAGAAAGGGGCGGCTTCACGCCGTCGAGGCGGCGGTGTCGACGTGCGTCTCGGCACGGGCGGCCGCGGCGGCCTCGTGCTCGGTCCGCTCCTCGTCACGAGCGGCCTGACGGGCGGCTCTGACGCGGGAGAGGCCGCCATAGCGTACGACGAGCAGCACGAAGCCGACGACGGTGATCGGGACGAACAGCACGAAGCGCAGCAGGATCAGGTACGACAGCACGGCGCTTCTGGAGGCGTTCGTGACGGCGTTGACGGCGAAGATCACGGCCGCGTCGTAGGTGCCGATGTAGCCGGGCGCGGCCGGGATCAGCGAGGCGGCGTTCGTGAAGGCGACGACGGCGAGGCCGTCCTGCAGGCCCAGCTCGATGCCGACGGCGTGGCCGACGGCGATGTAGACGCTCGCCTCGACGCACCAGACGGCGAGCGAGACGACCAGCAGCGCGATCCCGTGGCTGCTGAGCAGCTGCTTGGTCGGCTGCGCCATCGGCTTGAGCGCCTCCAGCACGAACAGCAGCCGCTCGCGGTACTTCAGCAGCGCGACCGCGGCGACGATCAGCAGCAGCACCAGCACCGCGGCGCCGATCAGCATCACGGTCGTGCTCGGCGCCGGCAGCTCGCTCAGCAGGCCGGTGGCGAGGACGACGAGGATGATCCCGAGCGCGACGGCATCGAGCACGCGCTCGGCGAGGATCGTGCCGAGGATCGTGCGCTTCGTCGAACCCTCGGTTCTGGACCCGAGCAGGAAGGTCCGCAGCAGCTCGCCGCCGCGCGCCGGCAGCACGTTGTTGCCCATGTAGCCGATCGGCGTCAGCGCGTAGACGTCGGCGCGCTTGGCGCGCACGCCGGCGCGGCGCAGGATCCGCTCCCAGCGCTCGGCGCGCATCAGCGTCGCGACGGCGTAGAGGCCGAGCGAGCCGACCAACGCGGCGATCCCGCCGGCGTCGGAGGGCAGTCTCGGCGCCTCCTGCTTGCTCGCCCACCAGATCACGCAGACGATCGGGACCAGCCAGACGACGCCGATGAGGATGCGCTTCTGCAGCTGCGACATCAGTATCTGGTGCCTCGCGCGTCGAGACAGTCCTCGACCTTGCCGAGCTGCTCGTCGTCGAGGTCGCCGCCGGTCAGCAGCGCGGGACCGATCGCCTGGGCGCCGGTCGCGTCCTCCTCGTTGCGCAGCTGGCGGCTGAGCGCGTCCTGGAGCGTCGCGGTGAAGGTCACGTAGGCGCCGGAGGTGGCCGGGAGGATGTTGATGCGCTCGCGATAGCGCGGATCCTTCTCGGCCTCGACGCCCTTGCCGGCGAAGCAGCCGAGCGGCTCGTCACGCGGGTCGAAGGCCGTCGCCTGCCTCGTTCCGGCACCGGTCTTGGGGGCTTCGTTGCCGCCGCCCACGCTGGTGCCGCCCTCGCCGCAGGCGGCGAGTGCAAAGGCGAGGATCAGCGCAGCGACGAGCGCAGGGGCCTGGTACGCACGGCGAGGCATCGGCCGAACAGGCTAGAGGATCGAGAGGCGCGGGCACCGCACGCCCGCGTATGGACACGCGATGCGCTGACCGCGCGCAGCCGCGCGGAGCGACGCCGCGCGCGCCGCACGCGGCCGTGCAGAGCGGCGCTGCGCAGACCTCTAGACTCCGGCGCCCCATGCTCGCGGTCCCCTTCGCGCTCGCGGGTCCGGCGCCCGAGGCCGGTGCCGTCGTCGCCGTCCTGCTCGTCGCGTGCGCGCTCGTCGCACGCAGTGACCGCATGCGCGCGCTCGCGATGAGCGGAGCGCTGCTGCTGGCGCCGGTGCTGCTCGTCTCCGACATCTGGGACTCGCCGCAGATGGAGGTCGTGCGCGACCACTCCGGCGCCGCGCTCGCGGCCGCCGCGGTCGGCCTCGTCGCGCTCTCGCTGCTGGCGACGCTGATGGCGCGCCAGCCGCTGCTGCTGCCGGTGCTGACCGTCGCCGCGCTGCCGTTCCGGATCCCGATCGAGGTCGGCGGCTCGACCTCCAACCTGCTCGTGCCGCTCTACCTCGTCGTCGCCGCGGGCGCGCTCGCCTTCATCGTCCCCGCGCTGCGCGCCGACCCCGAGGCGCCGCCCCCGCCGCGCGCCTGGCAGCCGGGCTGGCTGGAGCGGCTGCTGGCGCTGTTCATCGTGCTCTACGGCGTGCAGGCGACCTACTCGGCCGACTTCGAGAAGGCGCTCCAGCAGATCGCCTTCTTCTACGTGCCGTTCGCGCTGCTGTTCGTGCTGCTGGCGCAGATCGACTGGACCCCGCGGCTGCTGCGCTGGTGCTTCGGCGTGCTCGTCGGGCTCGCGCTGATCTTCTCGGGAATCGGCTACGTCGAGTACTTGACGAGACACATCTTCCTCAACCCGAAGCTGATCGCATCCAACGAGCTGCACACGTACTTCCGCACCAACTCCGTCTTCTTCGACCCCAACATCTACGGCCGCTTCCTCGTCGTCGCGATGCTGGCGGTCGCCGCGACGCTGCTGCACACGCGCCGCAGAGAGCTGCTGATCGGCGGCTCGATCGTGCTCGCGGCGCTGTGGGCCGGGCTGGTGCTGACGCTGTCGCAGTCGAGCTTCGTGGCGCTGCTGGTCGGGCTCGCGACGCTGGCGGTGCTGGCGTGGGGCGTGCGCCGCACGCTGCTGCCGACGCTCGCGGTCGTGCTCGTCGCCGGCGCGGCCGTGCTGATCACGCCGAGCACCTTCGGGATCGACCTGAACAACCTCGACGCCTCCACCAGCGGCCGCTCCGGCCTCGTCACCAGCGGCGGCAGCCTCTTCGCCGACCGCCCGCTGCAGGGCTTCGGCTCCGGCGCCTTCGAGGCCGAGTACCGCGACCGCAACGGGCGCGAGGGCGGCGACGCGGCCGCGACCTCGCACACGATCCCGGTCACCGTCGCCTCCGAGCAGGGCGTGATCGGCCTGATCGCCTACCTCGCGCTGTTGGCGGCCGCCTTCGCGCGGCTGCTGCGGGGCGCGGCCGGCACGCCGGCGCGCGCCTTCGTCGCGGCCGCCTTCCTCGCGCTGATCGTGCACACGCTGATCTACGCCGCCTTCCTCGAGGATCCGCTGACGTGGGCGCTGCTGGGGATCGGCACGGCGCTCGCCGCGCAGGTCGTGCGCGAGCCGAGAAGACGGCGCGCGGGCGCGGCCGCGTCAGTCGCCGCCGCTCAGGAGCTGAGCGACGGCAGCGCGCTGCCGAAGCCGGGCGCGGCCGGCGGCAGACGCCTCACGACCGACAGCTCCCTGCCGGCGACGTAGCCGCCGCCCTCGTCGGCGCGCAGCTCCGCGCCGAGCGGGAGGCCGGCCTCGGCCGTGGTACACGGTCTCAGCCCCTCGACGAGCAGCGCGCGCGGCCGCTCGGCGCAGAGCGCGTGGGCGTGCGCAGGGTCGAGCCCGAAGCCGCAGGCGACGCGGACGGCCTGCGTCAGCGACGGCGGGCGGCGCGGCCCGTGCGCGTCGGAGGCGAGCAGGCCGGCATAGCCGGCGGCGAGCATGCGAACCGCGTTGCGGCGCGCTCTTATGCCGTGCAGGCCGAGGACCGAGGAGGAGCTGACCTGCGCCAGCGAACCGAGCTTCAGTTCGCGCTCCAGCCCGGCCATGTCGTCGTCGAACAGCGGATGGCAGCGCTCGGGATGGGCGAGCACGATCCCGTAGCCGGCGGAGCGCAGTGTGTCGGCCGCTCTGTGGAGCGTCGCGACGGCACCGTCGAGCGGCGCCTCCAGCAGGATCCAGCGGGCGCCGGCGGGGCCGTGCGCGATCGTCTCGAGCTCCGCGGGCGAGAGGCGCGCGGCACCGCGCGCGGCCAGCTCTCCCCCGCCTTCGACGACGAGCGGGATGCCGGCCGCCCGCAGCGCGTCGTTGACCTCCGCGACGCGCGCGGGGATCTCGGCAACGTCGACGGAGGCGACGTGCGGCGTCGCCGTCGCGGTGTCGATCCCGTCGGCGACCTCGAGCCCGGCCAGCTCCAGCGTCGCGTCGAGGTCCGGGGGACCGTCGTCGACGCCGGGCAGCAGGTGGACGTGAAGATCGACAAAACCTCTTTGCATCTCACCCATATGAACGGCAGAAGGGCGCAGAGGTTTCGTATGAAACGGGAAGATATGACGCAATGGAGCGCTTCCTCATCACATGGTTGTGCAACACGGCCGCCCTCTGGGTCGCGACCGAGCTGCTCTCCGGCGTCCGTTCCGGCGGCGATTTCTGGGTCACGCTGATCGTCGCCGGGCTCGTCTTCAGCATCGTCAACATCTTCGTGAAGCCCGTGGTGACGGTGCTTTCGATACCGCTCGTGATCGTCACGCTCGGGATCGCGCTGTTCTTCGTCAACCTGCTGATGTTGTTCCTGACCAGCTGGCTGGTCGGCAACTTCGAGATCGACGGCTTCTGGACGGGTGTTGCAGCGACGTTGATCGTCTGGGCCGTCAACGGCCTGCTCGATGCGGTCTTCGACCGCGACGAGCACGACTGACGCGCGCCGCGCGGACGCTACGGTGAGCGGGTGAGCGCGGAGAGCCAGCCGGTCAGCGCGACGGCCAAGCGCTGGACGCTGGTCGCCTGCATCGTCGGCTCGGCGACCGTCTTCCTCGACGGCACCGTCGTCAACGTCGCGCTGCCCGCGATCGCGGAGGGGCTCGACAGCGGCCTCTCGGCGCAGACGTGGATCGTCGAGGCGTACCTGCTGACGCTCGGCTCGCTGATCCTGCTCGGCGGCTCGCTCGGCGACCTGCTCGGGCGCCGCCGCGTCTTCTCGCTCGGCGTCGCCGCCTTCGGCGTCTGCTCGCTGCTGTGCGCGCTGGCGCCGAGCACCGACCTGCTGATCGTCGCGCGCGCGTTGCAGGGGATCGCCGGCGCGCTGCTGGTGCCGAGCACGCTGGCGCTGATCGTCGACACCTTCCCCGAGTCCGAGCGCGGCGCCGCGATCGGCAGCTGGACCGCGTGGACGGGCACCGCGACCGTGATCGGCCCGCTCGGCGGCGGCCTGCTGCTCGAAGTGGTCTCGTGGCGCTGGATCTTCGCGATCAACGTCGTGCCGGTGCTGCTGACGCTGTGGCTGCTGCGTCACGCGCCCGAGGGCCACCGCGAGCGCGGCACGCCGATCGACTGGACCGGCGCGGTCCTGTGCGCGCTCGGCCTCGCCGGGCCGGTCTTCGCGCTGACCGAGCAGCCGTCGCACGGCTGGGGCGACCCGCGCGTCGCGATCCCGTTGCTGGCCGGCGCCGCGCTGCTGGCCGCGTTCGTGTGGTGGGAGGGGCGCGTGCGCGCGCCGATGCTGCCGCTGTCGATGTTCCGCATCCGCAACTTCTCCGTCGGCAACCTCGCTACCTTCCTGCTGTACGGAGGCCTCAACGTCGCCTCGCTGTTCCTCGTGCTCTACCTCCAGCAGGTCGCCGGCTGGTCGCCGGTCGCCGCCGGCGCCGCGATGCTGCCGACGACGGCGATGATGTTCGTGCTCTCCAAGCGCTTCGGCGCGCTCGCCGACACCTACGGGCCGCGCCGCTTCATGGGCTTCGGGCCGCTGATCGCCGGCGCCGGGCTGCTGCTCCTGCTGCGCGTCGGCACCGCGCCCGACTACCTCACCGAGGTGCTGCCGGCCGTGCTGCTGTTCGGCCTCGGGCTGGCGATGACCGTCGCGCCGCTGACGGCGACCGTGCTCGGCGCCGCCGGGGTCGAGCACGCGGGCGTCGCCTCCGGCGTCAACAACGCGGTCGCGCGCGTCGCCGGCCTGGTGGCGATCGCGGTGGCGGGCGCCGCCGTCGCGGCCGCCGCGAGCGACAAGCTCGACGCCGAGTTGGCGTCGACGCGGCTGACACCGGCCGCCCAGGTGGCGGTCGACAGAGCGCGGGCGCTGCGGCTGACCGACCGCGCCCCCGGCACGCCCGCGAGCGAGCGACCGCTCGTCGAGCAGGCGCTCGCCGACGCCTCGCAGGAGGGCTTCCGCGTCGCCATCGGGATCGCCGGCGGCCTCGCGCTGCTGGGCGGGCTGGTCGCGCTCGCCGGGATCCGCGACCCGCGCCGCGAGATCCCCTGCGAGGACTGCCCCGGCGGCGCGCTCGTCGGTGCGCCGACCGACGCGCGGCCGCCTGAGCCGGCGCCCGTTTAACGGCCGAGGCCCCGCTTGCTGGAGCGGGGCCTCGGGTGCTGCGTGCGAGGGGGCTGTGGTGGTGGAGGAGTCGTCCGGAGGGGTCGGTCGAGAAGGGGTCCGGACTGCTGAGTCGTCGGTGGGTGTGGTGGTCTGAAGCTGGTTACGCCGCTTCGCGCAGCGCGGCGAGGGTGCCCTCGCGAGAGAGGCGGCGCAGGGCCTGCTCCTCGATCTCACGGGCGCGGGAGGAGCTGACGCCGAGGCGTCTGCCGATCTGCGTCAGCGTCTGCGGCGGCTCGCCCGCGGTGCCGAAGCGAAGGTGGATGACGGTCTTCTCGTTGTCTGGGAGGCCGTCGATCGCGCGCTGCACCGTCTCGTGACGGAGCGTGTCCGCGACCTCTTCGTCGGGCTCGGGCGTGTCGGTCTTGATCAGTGCGCCGAGGGCGGTGTCGCCGTCCTCGCCGACCGGCGCGTCGAGGCTGGTCGGCTCGCGGTCGGCTCTGCCGGCCTCGATCACCTGATCGAGCGGCAGTCTGGCTGCCTCCGCGATCTCCTCGTCGGTCGCGTCGCGGCCGAATCTGGCCGTCAGCTCACGGCGGATGCGGGCGACCTTGCGGGCGCGCTGCCCGACGTGGACGGGGAGACGTATCGTGCGCCCGGTGTTCTCGAGGCCGCGCTGGATCGACTGGCGGATCCAGAGCGTCGCGTAGGTGGAGAAGCGGAAGCCCTTGCGCCAGTCGAACTTCTCGACCGCGCGGATGAGCCCGAGCGTCCCCTCCTGCACGAGGTCGCCCATGCCGAGACCCTGCCCCTGATAGTGGCGGGCGATCGACATCACGAGGCGCAGGTTGGAGTTGACCATCCGCTCCTTCGCCGAGAGGTCGCCGCGCTCGATACGTCTTGCGAGCTCGATCTCCTCGGCCGGCGTCAACAGCGGCCAGTTGCGCGCTTCGCGCATCAGCAGCTGGAGCGGGTCGAACGTCGTGTCTGTGGTGGTTTCGTGGGCGGTGCCGGACGTCTTCATGTAAGCCTTCGTCTTGGATCCCTTTCCAATACCTACTGTTACGCTAGGTATTGTACGGAGGGATCATTGCTTCGTCAACCACTTTGGGCGAGGCTGGGCGATTGTGTGCGGTTTCTCACAGATTCGCCGTCGTGCCCCGCGTATTGCGCTGCCCCTGTCACGCGTAGGCAAACGCGGAAGCGGGCAGGCCGTCCTCAGAAGGATCCACATGGACCTAAGGAGGAACGAAATGGACGACGGAACGTTCGACAAGGCAAAGGGCGATGTCAAGAAGGCCGCCGGCGAGCTGACCGACGACCAGGACCTCAAGAACGAGGGCCGCGTCGACAAGGCCGAGGGCGGCATCAAGGGGAAGATCGACGAGGCCGCCGACAAGCTCAAGCACGCGCTCCATCGCGACAAGTGAGCGCGGCGGCGACAACTCGTTAACACGTCGATAACAGGAGCCGGGCCCGGAGCGCCCACAATCGTTGCCATGTCATCGACCGCAGGCCCCGCCGCGACGACCAGCGAACTGCCCGCGTTCGCGCGCGATTCCGACACGATCGCGAATGCCTGGGCGCTGGCACTGGAGACCTACCGGGCCAACGGCGGCGGCAACGTCGCCGCCGACGTCGAGCACGCGGCGATCACCGCCCGGCTCCTGCACGACTCCGGCGAGGACGACGCGACGATCGCGACCGCCGTCCTGCACGACGTGATCGAGGACACGGGCGTCGACCGCTCCGTGATCGCGTCGCGGATGGGCGAGGAGATCGCCCGCCGCGTCGATGCGCTGACCGAGAGACCGGAGCTGGAGTCATACGGCGAGCGCAAGGCCGAGCTGCGCCAGCGCGGGATCGACGCCGGCCGCGAGGTCGCGACCGTGATGGCCGCCGACAAGCTGGCGCGCGCGACCCGCGCCGCCGGCGGCCGGCTGCGCCCGGAGAAGCTCAAGCACTACCAGGCGACGCTCGCGCAACTGCGCGACGCCTACCCCGACCTGCCGCTGCTGCCGGCGCTCGGCGACGCCGTCGAGCGGCTCAAGCCGGCCGACGTCACCAAGATCGTCGAGACGGCTGACCCGGCCCACTTCATCAACCGCGAGATCTCGTGGCTGGACTTCAACGAGCGCGTCCTGCAGCTCGCCGAGGACCCGCACAAGCCGCTGCTGGAGCGGGTCAAGTTCAGCGCGATCTACAACTCCAACCTCGACGAGTGGTTCATGGTCCGCGTCGCGGGCGTGCACGAGAAGGTCGACGCCGGGATCGACGCGACCAGTGCCGACGGGATGCCGCCGCCGGAGCTGCTGAGCGCGATCGGCACGCGAGTGCGCGAGCTGGCGCTGCGCCAGTCGGCGCTCTACCAGGAGACGCTGCTGCCCGCGCTCGCCGAGCACGGCATCCGCATCGTCGACTGGGAGCAGCTCGACGACGCCGAGCGCCAGGAGGTCGACGCGCGCTTCGAGCGCGAGGTCTTCCCCGCCCTGACGCCGCTCGCCGTCGGCCCCGCCCAGCCGTTCCCCTACATCTCGAACCTGTCGCTGTCGCTCGCCGTGCTGGTGCGCGACCCCGAGAGCGACCAGACCCGCTTCGCGCGCGTGAAGGTGCCGAAGGAGGGGCTGCCGCGGTTCGTCCAGATCGGCGCGGGCGCGCGCACGCTCGTGCCGATGGAGACGGTCATCGCCGCTCATCTGGACCAGCTCTTCCGCGGCATGGAGATCGTCACGCACGCCGTCTTCCGCGTCACGCGCGACGCCGACTTCACCGTCTCCGACGAGGCCGACGACCTGCTGGAGGCGGTCGAGGCCGAGCTGCGCCGTCGCCGCTTCGGCGAGGTCGTGCGGCTGGAGGTCAGCGCCGGGATCGACCCGATCCTGCGCGCCCGCCTCGTCGCCGAGCTGAGAGTCGAGGAGGACGACGTCTACGACGTCGAGGGCCTGCTCGACTTCGGCGACCTGTGGCAGGTCGCGAAGCTGCCCGGCTTCCGCGAGCTGCGCGACCCGTCGTGGACGCCGGTGATGCCGCCCGAGTTCGTCGAGGACGGCAAGCAGAAGAGCCTCTTCTCGCAGATCCGCGAGCGCGACCTGCTCGTCCACCACCCGTACGACTCCTTCGCGACGGTCGAGCAGTTCGTCAAGCAGGCGGTCGCCGACCCGAAGGTGCTGGCGATCAAGCAGACCGTCTACCGCACCAGCGACGACTCGCCGCTGGTGCCGGCGCTGATCCGCGCCGCCGAGCGCGGCAAGCAGGCCGTCGGCCTCGTCGAGCTGAAGGCGCGCTTCGACGAGCGCCAGAACATCATGTGGGCGCGCGCGCTGGAGCAGGCCGGCGTCCACGTCACGTTCGGCAGCCCCGGCCTCAAGACCCATGCGAAGGCCGTCCTCGTCGTCCGCCGCGAGGGCAACGGCGTCAAGCACTATGCCCACGTCGGCACCGGCAACTACCACGCCGGCACCGCCCACCTCTACACCGACTTCGGCCTCTTCACCGCCGACGACGCGATCACCGCCGAGATCGCCGAGCTGTTCAACCAGCTGACCGGCTACTCGAAGCCGGAGGACTTCGAGCACGTGCTGGTCGCGCCGACCAACCTGCGCGATCGCATCATCGAGCAGATCGACCTGACGATCGCCTCGCACACGCCCGAGCAGCCCGGACGGATCGCGATGAAGATGAACTCGCTCGTCGATCCCGCCTGCATCCGCGCGCTCTACCGCGCCTCGCAGGCCGGCGTGCGCGTCGAGCTGAACGTGCGCGGCGCCTGCTGCCTGCGCCCCGGTGTGTCCGGCGTGTCCGAGAACATCCGTGTCGTGTCGATCGTCGGACGGTTCCTCGAGCACTCGCGCATCTACGCCTTCGAGCGGGGCGGTGAGACGGCTGTCTTCATGGGCTCCGCCGACCTGATGCCGCGCAACCTCGACTCGCGCGTCGAGCTGGTCGTGCCGGTGCTCGACGTGGCCGCTCGCGATCAGGTGATCGACACGCTCGAGCGCTGCCTCGCCGACACTGAGAACGCGTGGGACCTCGGCCAGGACGGCACGTGGCACCACCGCCGCGTCAAGCCCGGCGACGAGCGCCATGACGTGCAGGCGGAGCTGATGCGCCTGCACCTCGCGCGCGCCGAGCACGTCGAAATAGAGGCATGAGCGCACTCGCGCACGTGCGCGACGGCGGGCGTGCCGTCGTCAGGCGGACGGCCGTGATCGACCTCGGCTCCAACAGCTTCAGGCTCGTGGTCTTCTCGGTCGGCGAGAGCGGCTGGTGGAAGCGGACCGACGAGCTGTCGGAGATGGTGCGGCTCGGCGGCGACCTCGGGCCCGACGGCGAGCTGTCGCCGCAGCGGATGGCGCACGCGCTCGAGACGCTGCGCGTCTTCGCCGCCTTCTGCGCGACCAACGGGATCAGAACCGACCAGATCGAGGCCGTCGCGACCAGCGCCGTGCGCGACGCGCCCAACGGCGAGGAGTTCGTGCAGCGCGCACGCCGCGCGACCGGCCTGCCGATCCGCATCCTCTCCCAGCGCGACGAGGCGTGGTTCTCCTACGTCGCCGCCGTCAACCAGACGGCGCTCACCGACGGCATCGTGCTCGACATCGGCGGCGGCTCGCTGGAGCTGGTCGCGGTCGAGGACCGCCAGGCCGTCGAGTGCGTCTCGTGGCAGCTCGGCGCGGTGCGCGTCAGCGAGCGCTTCCTGCACGGCGACGGCCCAGCCGACCCGGACGAGATCGAGCAGCTGCGCCAGCACGCGCTCGCGCAGTTCGCGACGCAGCCATGGGTCGCGACCGCCGGGCGCGACAGGCTCGTCGGGATCGGCGGCGCGCTGCGCAACCTCGCGACCGCCGCGATCCGCGCCGCCGAGGTGCCGCTCGACAGCGTCCAGGGCTTCGTGCTGACGCCGGCCGCGCTGGACTCGCTGATCGAGCAGCTGGCCGAGCGCTCGCCGGAGGAGCGCGAGCGCGTCCCCGGCATCAAGCGCGGCCGCGCCGAGGTGATCCTCGGCGGGGCGATCGTCCTGCGCGCGGTGCTGGAGGCGACCGGCGCCGACGGCATCGAGGTGATCGAGGCCGGGCTGCGCGAAGGGATCTTCCTCGCCGGCGAGCTGGCGCCGGCCGACCCGCCGATCGTGCCCGACGTGCGCAGAGCGAGCGTCGTCAACCTCGCGCGCCAGCACGGCGTCGACCTCGTCCACGCCGAGCACATCGCCGAGCTGGCCGACCAGCTCGTCGGCGCGCTGCCCGGCGCCGGCCTGCCGGCGCCCGGCGAGCCCGAGCTGGTCGACGCCGCCGCGCTGCTGCACGACGTCGGCATGGCGGTCGACTACGACGACCACCACAAGCACTCCAGCTACCTGATCCTCGGCTCGGGTCTGCCCGGCTTCACGCCGCGCGAGGTCGCGCTGGTGGCGCTGATGGCGCGCTACCACCGCAAGGGCACGCCGCAGCTCGGCACCTTCGCGCCGCTGTGCGAGGAGGGCGACGACGAGTTGCTGCTGCGCGGCGCCGCGCTGCTGCGGATCGCCGAGCAGTTGGAGCGCAATCGCGATCAGGTGGTGCGCGGCGCCCGGCTGCGCCGTGACGAGGACGACGAGGACGGCGTCGTGCTGGAGCTCGACGCCGAAGGCGACACCGTCGTCGCCGAGTGGGCGGCGCTGCGGCAGGGCGACCTCTTCGCGCGCGCGTTCGGCGCCTCGCTGACGGTCGCGCGCAGCTGAGAGCGGACGCCCGCCGCGCGGGCTGTGACGGCGCGTCCCTGACCGGATGCGGGCTGTTCTAGGGGTTCTGCTCGGGTCGCCCCCGATGCCGTTCCCGCGTCGAGGCGGTGAAGTCGAGCGCACCGTTTCGTTCGACTCTCCCCGGAAGGATCCGCATGCTCCCTCGCCTCCTGCTCGCCGCCGGCGCGCTGACGCTCGCCGCGCCCGCGACCGCGCTCGCCGACGCGACGCTCACCGCCGGCCCGCTGAAGGTCCGCGACTACCAGCTGACGCTCGTCGCCACCGACGCCGCGAAGGACTCGCTCAGCGTGATGCTGAGCCGCAGATCCGGCGCCTCGACGCAGCTGCACATGTACGGCTTCGCTTCTGGCGTGACCGTCAAGGCGGCCGGCGCCAAGCCGACGATCTCCGCCAAGCTCGGCAGATACGGCAGCGTCAAGCTGACGCTCGGCACGCTCAAGAGCGGCCGCGGCAGCGTGCCGGCCGGCTGCACCGGCAGCGGCGGCAGAAACGATCGCGGCAGCTTCTCCGGCGCGCTCCAGCTGAAGCTCGACACGACCTACTTCAAGACGGTCAAGGCGTCGTCGCTGCCCGGCGCGCGCGTCAGCGGCGGTGCGCTCAGATGCGACGGCGGAACCGGCGGCCAGACGAGCGGCCTGACGCTGATGGCGATGCCGGAGAGCGGCGACGGCAACACCTTCATGGTCAACGCGACCCGCACCGCCGGCGGCGGCGTGACGCAGTCGGCGATGCGCAGCGACGCGGCCGCCGCGACCGCTCCGGCGACCGTGATGCACATGATCACGGCGACCAGCGCCGCCTCGACCTTCACGACCGCCGCCGACCTCTCCAGTGCCACGCTGACAGGCCCCGCGCCGTTCCTCTCCGGCGCGCTCGCCTTCGCCGGTGAGGCGACGGGGACGATGGCCAGCGGCACCGTCAGCGGCGACTGGGCGGCGAAGTTCGACTCGATCGGCACCCAGCGGCTGGCGGCCGGCACGACCGCGACGCTGATGCAGCGGTAGGGGTCGCGGTCGGCGTCCCGGCAGGGACAGGGCAGGGTTCGCAGCGCCAGGGCAGGGTCCCCCTGGGGGCAAATGCTGGGGAGGCGTCCCGCTGTGGCGGGGAGCGCGGCGCGATGGGATGGAGACCTCGCATCCGTGCTCCCCGACCAACCGGAAGGACCGCCCTCCCATGCCACTCCGCTCCGACCGTCCCCTGCTCCGCCGCGCCCGCACCGCGCTCGCCGTCACGGCGGGCGCGGCCGCGCTGGCGGCCGCCGCCGCGCCGGCCGCGCAGGCCGACTCGATCGCCTACGTCAAGGACGGCAACATCTGGCTGTCGACCTCCGACGGCGCCCGCCAGCTCCAGGTCACCACCGCCGGCGGCTACTCGACCGTCTCGCAGGACAAGTACGGCGACATGATCGCCACGCACGGCACCAGACTGCACTGGCTCGGCCGTGACGGCGTCGTCAGAGCCGACTTCTACACGCCGGTCAGCACCGGCCCCGGCGCACAGAGCGGCAGCGACGGCCGCCAGTGGTACGGCCCGTTCGACCCGAAGCTCTCGCCCGACGGCCGCAAGGTCGCCTACCACTGGTACTACAGACAGATCGACGGCGGCTGCCTGCCCGAGTTCCAGACGGTCTGCGTCTACATGCGACAGGGGACCGGCTACTCGAAGCCCGACCAGATCACGTCGCTCGACGATCCGCAGTTCAAGTCGCAGACCGGCTGGATCTACCCGACCTGGACCAACGACGGCGACGCGACCGTGCTGAGCGATCCCTCGCCCGCGATCGGCAACGAAGATCTGGTGATCCACACGCCCTACCCGTTCGAGGGCACCGACGGACTGGCGCGCTGGGCCAACGAGGCCGACGTCCAGCTGCACGACGGCGAGTTCGACCATACGCATAGAAAGATGGCCTACGTCGCCGGCGACAACCACGAGAGACTGCGGATCTACAGAACGCCTGAAGGGCTCTACCCGTACTTCCCGAGAGGCTGCTACGAGATCGGCAACCCCGTCGGCGGCCGCTTCGACGGGCCGACCTGGTCGCCCGACGGCAGCAAGCTCGCGTTCGCGCAGGGCGACGGCATCTACGTCGCCGACGTGCCCGCGCTGACGCTCGATCCCTGCAACCAGGGCGCGACCGAGCCGCGGATGCTGATCCCCGGCGGCAGAAGCGCCGACTGGGGCCCGGCCGACGTGCCGCCGGCGAGAGCGGTCGCTCCGCCCGTCGACCCCAGAGCGCCGACGAGACCGGCGCCGGTCAAGACGAGCGCGAAGCTGGCCGGCAAGCCGGCGACGAAGCAGGCGCTCGCGAGCAGAGGCGTCGCGCTGAAGATCTCGTGCGCGACGGCGTGCAAGGTCAGCGCGAGCGTCAGACTCGGCGCGCGCAGACTGGGCGCCGGCAGCGTGCGGCTGAAGGGCGCCGGCTCGCGCACGCTGACGGTGAAGATCGCGAAGGCGCAGCGGGCGCGGCTGCTGAAGGCGCGCAAGCCGCGCGTGCGCGTGCAGATCACGATCGCGCCAGTCGGCGGCGGCAAGCAGGTCACCAAGACGATCTCGCTGCCGCTCAAGTAGCGCGTCGCGCGGGGGCGGGCGACGCTGCCCCGCCCCCGCGACGTTCGTCAGGCGATCGCCGGCTCGCGGGGCGCCCGCTCCGCGCGGTCGGCATCGGCGTCGGCAGCGGCGGCGTCCGCGGCCGCGTTCTGCTCGGCCGCCGCGACCTGGCTGCGGTGACCGGGCACCAGCAGCGCGGCGACCACGCCGGCCGCGAGCACCGCCGCGCCGACCCAAAGGGCGGCGACGAGGCCGTCGGTGAATGCCTGCGGCGAGGCGTAGGAGCCCGCTCCCGCGAAGACGGTCGAGAGGACCGAGACACCGAGCACGCCGCCGATCTCGCGGATCGTGTTGGTCGCCCCCGAGGCCTGCCCGGCCTCGCTCGTGCGGACCGAGGAGAGGACGGCGTTGGCGGCCGGCGCGAACACCAGCGCCATGCCAGCACCGGCCATCACGAACGGGACCAGCAGCGAGCTGTACGCGACGTCCGGGGCCGAGACGATCGCCAGCCACGTCAGCGCGCCGGCCTGCAGCGCCAGGCCCGTCGCCATCAGCGGCCGCGAGCCGATCCGGTCGGAGTAGATCCCCGCCAGCGGCGCGACGATCATCGTCACGCCGGTCCACGGCAGCGTCCGCAGCCCGGCCTCCAGCGGCCCGTAGCCCTGCGCGGTCTGGAAGAACTGCGCCAGCAGGAAGATCGAGCCGAAGACGCCGAAGTACATCGACAGCGAGACGCCGCTGGTGGCGCTGAAGGCGCGGCTCTTGAAGAAACGCATCGGCAGCATCGGCTCCGGCGCGCGCAGCTCCCACGCGACGAAGGCGACGAGCAGCAGCAGGCCGCCGATCATCGTGCCGAGCACCGTCGCGCTCGTCCAGCCGAGCGCCTCGGCGCGAACGATCCCGAAGGTGATGCCGAGCAGGCCGACGCCGCCGAGCGCCAGGCCGGGCAGGTCGAGCCGGCGGGCGCCGCCGTGCGACTCGCGCAGGCGCGTCAGCGCCAGCGGCGTCAGCACGAGGCCGACCGGCACGTTGATCCAGAAGATCCAATGCCACGAGATGCCCTCGACGACGGCGCCGCCGGCGAGCGGGCCGAGCGCGACGCCGAGGCCGCTGACGCCCGACCAGATGCCGAGCGCGAGGCCGCGCTTGCCGGCCGGGAAGGCCTCCGACAGGAGCGTCAGCGACAGCGGCATCACGATCGCCGCGCCCGCGCCCTGCAAGGCGCGCGCGGCGATCAGCGCGTCGGTGCTCGGCGCCAGCGCGGCGGCCGCCGAGGCGAGCGTGAAGAGGCCGAGGCCGGCGGCGAAGGTGCGGCGGCGGCCGAGCCGGTCGCCGAGCGCGGCGGCCGGCAGCAGCAGGACCGCGAACGCCAGCGTGTAAGCGTTGACGGTCCAGCCGAGCGATGCCAGCGACGCGTCGAGGTCGACGCGGATCGACGGCAGCGCGGTCGTCACGACGAGGTTGTCGAGCGTGACCATGAAGAGCGCGAAGCTCGTCACGATCGAAGTCCAGATCTGGCCTGAGCGGCTCATCCCGCCTGCTCCTTCGCATTGGTTGCCATGGTGTGTAATCAGTCACTCACTCTGGGCGCAAAAAAAGGGTGCGCCGACTTGCCCTCAGATGCAGTCCTTCAAGTCGCCGCCGAGCAGCGAACGCGCCCAGTCGGCGTCGAGGTTCGGGGCGTCCATGCCGGCGAGCACCGTGATCAGCATCCCGCGCGCGAAGAACTCGCGCAGCTTCTCGTCGTCGGCCCCGCTGAGCCGCTTGACCAGCTCGAACAGCATCCCGTAGCCGGCGCGCGCCGCCTCCTGGACCGTCGGCTCGCCGCCCGAGGCGGCGGCGAAGACCTGCAGCGTGCCGCGCAGCGTCGTGCGGTCCCGCATCAGCTCCCCGTACGCGAGCCCCATCCCCTCCAGCGGCTCGAGCCCGTTGGCGCGCGCCATCTCGGTGCCGGCCCGCATCGTCGCGGCGAGCCGCTCGTAGCAGCGCTCGATCGTCGCGACGTACAGCTCCTCCTTCGTCGGGAAGAGGCGGAAGAGGTAGGCCTGCGAGATGCCGGCCGCCTTCGCGACCGCGGTCGTCGGCGTGCCGTGGAAGCCGCGCTCAGCGAAGACCTCGGTCGCGGCCTCGATCAGCACCTCGCGGCGCTCGGCGGCGGTGGAGAGTTGTCGCTTGGCGACGGCCATGGGTGTGAGTATGCGCTCACTCACACCTCTTGTCAAGAGCGCGTCCAGAACGCACTACGGCCCCGTCCCCGACAATTCGCCAAGAATCGGGGGCGGGGCCGTTAGCGGACCTCTGAGTTGCAACGCAGCGGACCGCTGCGTGGATCATCGGCGGGTTTGCCCTATCCCTTGAGTCCGTTGGTCGAGTAGCGGATCAGCTTCGTGACGCCCGTGACTCTCTGGCCGTTGGCGTTGAGCACCGTCGTGCGGACGCTCATGTTGCCGCGCTGGCGCAGCAGCCGCTTGCCGAGGTCGTTGAGCGTGATGTGCACGATGCCGCCGAAGTTCTGTCTGATCGTGTAGCCCTTGCGCTCCCCGACGACCTTGCCGCTGCGCTCCAGCGTCATGTCGCCTCTGCAGGAGACGGCGCCGAAGCAGCCGAGGAAGACGCCGCCGACGCCGTTCTGGTCGGTGAAGGCGGTCTGGCCGAAGAACGACAGGATCGTCGAGCCGGCACCGCCGGTCGCCAGCGTTCTGTCCTCACCCGTGGCGATCGCGTCGCCCGGGCCGATCGCAACAAGCCGGTAGTGGTACGTCGTGTCGGTTCTGAGGCCCGACAGCGCGGCCGAGACGGAGACCGGCGTCGTGCCGGCGCCCGCGCTCTGCGGCGCGGTCTGGTTGCCGTAGGCGGCCGTCTCGCCGAACTGGAAGTAGTACGTCGTGGCGCGGCCCTGCGGGTTCACCGTGCCGTTGACGGTCGCGCCCGAGATCGACGTGACGGCGCTGCCGGTCGTGGCGATCGGCTTCGGCGCGGGGGCCGGCGGGGTGCCGGTCGTTCTGAACGTGACGTCGGCGCCCGTTCTGGTGTCGGTGCCGTTGCTCGCGACGATGCGGGCGTGGTACTCCGTGCCCGGCGTCAGCTCGTCGACGTCGACGTTCACCGGTCTGTCGGTTGTGCCGTTGCCGGCCGACGTCAGTCTCGTCTGGCGGCCGTAGTCGGTCGTCGTGCCGTACTGGAACGAGTAGCTCGTCTCCTCACCACCGGGATTGACGGTTGCGTTGAGGGTCGCTCTCGTGTCAGTGATGCTGGTCGTCGTACCGGTCGTCGCCGTGGGCGCTGCTGCCAGCGAAGTCGCGGCGAGCGGGCCTGCGCTCGCGAACAGCGCAGCAGTCACGACGCCAAGTGCAGCGAATCGCCGCATGGAAGACCTCCGTATTGGTCGTTGGCGTACGCGGTCTACAACTGGGCAGCGGGCCCCGAGTTGCGGCGTGCGCGCGATCCGCTGACCTTGCAACGGTTGTTGCCACGGGTCGCCCATCACCCTCGTCAGCTGGTCGGTGCCAGATATCTCTGGCAGGTTCTGCTCGCGCTGACGAAGGCGGGGTCGTCGCGATCGACGGCGTCGTCGTCGAAGACCGGGCCATCGCCGGAGGTGTTGGCGTCGGGCAGGTCGTAGCCGTTTCTGCGCACGCAGGCGACGAACTGCTCGAGGGCGGCCGCCGACGGGGCGCCGCCTCTGCCGCCGGCCGCGCCGGCTCTGCCTGGCATGCCGGGCCCGCCCCGCTCGCCGCCGAAGCTGCCGCCGCATGCCTCGAAGGCCGCCTCGAGTCTCTCGCGCTCGGCGTCCGAGAGGTCTCTGCCGAAGAAGCCGCCGCCGGGACCTCCGGCCGGCGGTCCGCTGCCGTCGCCGGGCGGTGCGCCTTCGGGGGTCGTCGCGCCGTCGGGCGGTGTGCCTTCGCCTTGCGGCGCGCCGTCGGGTCGGCCGGCGCCGGCCGGCGGCTGGGGCAGTTCGACGCCGTGCTCTCTCAGGCAGACGGCCAGCTCGCCGCGGTCTCTCCCACCCTGCCCGGCGGCCGCCGCGACCGTCGAGGTGGTGCTGCCGCTGCCGTCGTCAGAGGAGCCGCAGGCCGCCAGCGGCAGCGCGACGGCGAGCGCCGCAACCCCGGCGGCAAGCGCGCGGAGGGTGGATCCGGTCGTCATCTCGTCCCGTTCATGTCGTCGTTGAAGAGCTGGTCGACGGCGTCGTCGCCGCCCGTGCGGTCTGCCGCGCCGCCCATCAGCGCCGCGATGTCGCCGCCCGCGGCGCCGGCCGTGATCGAGGTCGCGGTCACCGTGCCGTCTCGGCTGGTTCCCTGCACGACGACCTGCTCGCCCGGGCGGATCTCGCGCGGCTTGCTGTCGACGGTGCGCGTCACGGTGGCGCCTTGGGCCGCCTTCACCTTCACCGTGTTGCCGCTCGCGTCTCTGACGTAGAGCGTGTCGCCCCTCACCGTCGTGACCTCGCCGATCGTCGCGTTCGCGCCGCGATTCGTGCCAGCCGCGCCGCCGGAGGTCGCGGCCATCCCCCTGGGGAAGCCGCCGGCCGCGCCCGGGCCGCCGGCGAGGCCGCCGGCATCGCCGCCGTCACCGGCCTGCTTCTGCACCAGCACGCCCCCGAGGAAGCCGCCGGAGACCAGCAGCAGCGCCAGCAGGGCGCCGCTCAGCGGCGTCAGGCGGCGGCGCGAGCGCGGCGGCGGCAGCGGCTCCTCCTCGCGCGCGATCCAATCGTCATGCAGCAGCGTCGTGTCGTCGGTCTCTGTCGTCATGAGCAGGGCTCCTCACTCGAAGCGCAGCGCCTCGATCGGTCGCAGGCGGGCTGCGCGGCTGGCGGGGTAGGTGCCGAAGAAGAGGCCGGTGGCGATCGCCGCGCCGAAGGCGAGCGGGATCGAATAGGGCGCGATCACCGGCGCGACGCCGGCGATTCTGAACTGGGTGCCGGCGACGCCGACGAGCACGCCGCAGAGGCCGCCGAGCAGCGAGACCAGCACCGCCTCGACGAGGAACTGCGAGAGGATGTCGCCGCGGCGGGCGCCGATCGCCTTGCGGATCCCGATCTCGCGCGTGCGCTCGGTGACGGAGACGAGCATGATGTTCATCACGCCGATCCCGCCGACCAGCAGCGAGATCGCCGCGACCTGCGCCAGCAGCGTCGTGAAGACGCCGCTCGTCTCGCTCGACGCCGCCAGGATCGAGCCCTGGTTGATCACCTGGAAGTCCGGGTCGGCGCCGTCGGCGATGTCATGGCGGTCGTTCAGGATCGCCGTCACCTGCGCCTGCGCGGCGTCGAGCTGGTCGCGCGATCTCGCCTGCACCGTGATCGCGTCGACGTCGCCGTAGCCGCTGAGCGTGTCCTGCACCGCGCTCAGCGGCGCCAGCGCGACGTCGTCCTGATCCTGCATCCCACTCGCGCCCTTGGCGGCGAGGACGCCGACGACCTGGAAGTTGACGCCGCCGATCTGGACCGTCTGCCCGATGCCGGCACCGAGGTTGTCGACGACCGTCTGACCGAGCACGACGACGCGCTCGCGGTCGCGCACGTCGGCAGTCGTGAAGAACTCGCCCTGCGCCACGTCGTAATCGCGCGCCTGGGCGTACGCCGGCGTCGTGCCGACGAAGCTCGACGGCGCGTAGCTGGTCGAGCCGCTGACGATCGTCGCGCTCGCGTTGACCGTCGGCGAGGCGCCCGCGACCGCCGGCGCCGCCTCGTCGTCGACCAGCGCGGCGGCGTCTCTCGTCGTCAGCGGCTCGGTTGCCGCGTTGGAGGCGCCGGAACCGCCCGGCGCCGAGCCCGAGGTCACCAGCAGCACGTTGGAGCCGAGCGCCTCGATCTGCGCCGTGACCGCTCTGGAGGAGCCGTTGCCGACGGCGATCAGCACGATCACCGAGGCGACGCCGATCGTCAGCCCGAGGATCGTCAGGCCGGAACGCAGCTTGTTCGCCAGGATCCCGCCGACCGCGATCCGCAGCGTCTCGGCGCCGATCACGCCGCGGCGCTCCCGGAGGCGGCGGTGGGATCGGGCGCGCCGTCGAGGCGACGGTCCTCGACGATGCGGCCGTCGATCAGCCGGATCACCCGCTTGGCGCGCTCGGCGACCTCGCTCTCGTGCGTGATCAGCACGATCGTGCGGCCGTGCGCGCTGAGCGCGTTGAAGATCGACAGCACGTCCTCGGTCGAGCGCGAGTCGAGGTTGCCGGTCGGCTCGTCGGCGAGCAGCAGCGGCGGGCTGGCGACGAGCGCCCGCGCGACCGCGACGCGCTGCTGCTGGCCGCCCGACAGCTCCGACGGCAGATGGTCGAGTCGGTCGCCCATGCCGACCGCCCGCAGCGCCTCCGCGGCGCGGCGGCGGCGCGCGGCGCGGCCGACGCCGGCGTAGGCGAGCGGCAGCTCGACCTGCGCCAGCGCGCGCGTGCGCGGCACGAGGTTGAACGACTGGAAGACGAAGCCGATCTTGCGGTTGCGGATGTCGGCGAGGTCGTCGTCGTCGTAGGCGCGCACGTCGATGCCGTCGAGCAGGTAGCTGCCGCTCGTCGGCGCGTCGAGACAGCCGAGGATGTTCATCAGCGTCGACTTGCCGCTGCCCGAGCTGCCCATGATCGCGACGTAGTCGCCGCGCTCGATCCGCAGCGAGACGCCGCGCAGCGCGTGCACCGTCAGGTCGCCCATCGCGTAGGACTTGACGACTCGCTCGACCGCGATGACGGGGCGAGTCATGGCCCGCCGGGCGGGCCGCCCCCGCCACCGCGCAGCATCGCGCCGCCGCCCGGGAAGCCGCCGCCGGCCCCGCCGCCGAAGCCGCCGGCCGCGCCT